>DUZB01000012.1 GCA_013349725.1 Deltaproteobacteria bacterium
CTAAGAAAAAGAAGAAAGAGGAAAAAAAGCAGCGCAAGCTGGAAAAAGAAAATAAGCCCGCCGGGGAAACGGAGGACCTTCCTCAGGAAGAGGTACAGCCTTAAACCCTGCTTTTCTTAATCGAGAACAATTCACGCCACGGGAATTTTCCTTGTGGCTTTTATTTTGAGGACACGACCATGATAACCGCATCCAATGTTGCTCTTTCCTATGGCAAGAGGGTCATCTTCCAGGACGTCAATATCAAGTTCACCCCCGGCAACTGCTACGGCCTGATCGGGGCGAACGGCGCCGGCAAATCCACCTTTCTGAAGATCCTGGCAGGTCAGCTTGAGCCTGATCGGGGCGAGATTTCCAGGGGTCCGGGGCAGCGCATTGCGGTGCTCAACCAGGACCAGTTCGCCTTTGACGAGCACACCGTTTTCAATACCGTAATCATGGGCCATAAGAAGCTCTATAAGGTGATGGCCGAGCGTGAGGCCCTTTATTCCAAGGCTGATTTTACTGAGGAAGACGGCATCCATTCCGGAGAACTGGAAGTAAAGTTCGGTGAAATGAACGGCTATGAGGCAGAAGCAGAGGCCGCTGTGCTGTTAAACGGACTCGGCATCCAGGAAGAGATGCGTCAGAAAAAGATGAAGGAGCTTGACGGCAACGATAAGGTGCGGGTGCTGCTGGCCCAGGCCCTGTTCGGCAACCCGGATATCCTGCTTCTGGATGAGCCCACCAACCATCTCGACCTGAAGACCATCACCTGGTTGGAGAATTTTCTCTCCCGCTTCCAGAACACCGTGATCATCGTCTCCCATGACCGCCATTTTTTGAACCAGGTCTGCACGCATATGGCGGATATCGATTATGGCAAGATTCAGGTCTATGTGGGTAACTATGACTTCTGGTATGAGGCCGGCCAGCTCCATTTCCGACAGAAGGATATGGAAGCCAAGAAGGTCAGGGCCAAGGCGGAGCAGCTCAAGGAATTCATCCAGCGCTTCAGTTCCAACGCCTCCAAAGCCAAACAGGCCACTTCACGGAAGAAGCTGCTGGAGAAGCTCACTATCGAGAACATGCCGGTTTCTTCCCGAAAATACCCTTACATCGTCTTCAAGCCGGAACGGCCCTGTGGTGATGTCATTCTGGAAATCAACGGTCTTTCCAAAGAGATCGACGGAGTTTCCATGTTCGAGGATCTCTCTCTTGTTGTAAAAAAGGGCGACAAGATTGCCTTTGTCGGGCCTAACAGCCTTGCAAAAACCACCCTGTTCCAGATCCTGGCCGGGGAGCTTACACCGGACAAAGGCAGCTTCCGCTGGGGGGTGACGATTAAAAACGCCTATTTCCCGAAAGAGAATAATGCCTATTTCAGTAATGAGGATCTTGATCTTATCGGCTGGCTGCATCAGTTCGCGCCTCCCAAGGAGAATGAGATGTTTGTCCGGGGATTCCTTGGCAAAATGCTTTTTTCCGGAGAAGAGGCGATGAAAAAAACCTCTGTCCTCTCAGGTGGCGAAAGGGTGCGCTGCATGCTTTCCAAGATGATGCTCAGCGAGGCCAACGCTCTTATTTTAGATGAGCCCACCAACCATCTCGACCTTGAGTCCATCACCTCTTTGAATAACGCCCTGATGGCTTTTCCGGAGGTGGTGCTTTTTGCCTCCCATGACCATCAGTTTGTATCCACCGTGGCAAACAGGGTTGTGGAAATTACTCCGGACGGCATCATCGACGTGATGATGGATTTTGACGAGTACCTGGCAATGAAGGAAGCGGGCCTGTGCGTTGAGAGCGAGGCCCTGCGGGCGTTTCAAGCGTAAGCGGTGGCAGGGGGCCTGGTCGGGCTTTTCGTCTCAGTCGCCTGTCCTTTTTTCTTTTACTGATACTCAGAAAAGAATTTCCCCCAGGTGGTGTTCGCCTCGATGACCTCCATGATCCGCCGTCCCACGTAAGGCCACCAGATCTGATCATGATAGAGATAGGAGCCAAATACGAACAGGTAGACCAGTGGGGTTCGGAAAATGAGCTTCTGGATTCCTTTCAAAGGCCCGAACCAGATAAGATCCCCGAAGCGGCTTGCCACGTTGTCGCCCACCTTGAACCTGAAATTCAGAGAAGAAATATCCTCCCCTTTCACCTCAATCTCTTCGGGTCGGCCCACGCCCAGTCCGTCATCATGGGCCAGCTGAATATAGGCTATTTTCATGGGATCGAATCCCATCAGCTTGGCCGCTACGGCGTCAATAGCGACGGGGTCCGCACTGGCGAGGATAAGGTCCTTTTGGATGGGGATCATTGTGCGCGGGCCGGCGCCATTGCCGCAGAGGGTCCCGTCCATGACGGTGAATATACCCCTGTGAATTTCCCGTTGGATGGCCAGCAGGTCCACCAGGGTTTCGTGGATAAACGAGTGGGTGTAATGACGTCGGGTATTTAGAAGGCCTCCGAAGGCATTTTTCATGGAACCGGTGGTGGTCGTGTAGATGTGGCATTTTATGGTGGGGAGATGAACAATATTCTTTCCCCTGAAAAGAGAGGGAATCCTTATTCCTTCCGGATAGATGCGATCAAGCACCCGCATCCGGCTCTTGGGCCGGTACACCTCCCACCGCGTGTCCCGGGGGAGAAAATTGTACTTTTCCGGGATGCCGTACCGCTTGTAGACAGGCTCCAGTTTGTTCAGTCGTCCCCCTTTAAAGGGATCTGTAACCACGGTATTGTTATGAACAGCCAAAAGATCCTTGAAACCCGCCTCTTGCAGCCCCCGTATGGTCCCCTCCAACTGCCAGGGGGTCGTATTTGCCGAAAGAAGGGGGAAATGCCAGGAGATGTTGTCCTTGAGGATTGTTGTGGCCTCGAAGTCCAGGGCTTCTTTGACTTCTGCCAGTTCCATGAGTTTCCCGATATCCGATAGAACCGTCTCCGGTTTTGTCCGGAGGGCCGTAACCACTGCTCGCGCCATGTTTATATTCCTTTCTCGCCTGCCAAAGCTATTCAGCTCAATGCAGATTTACGTGATTATCCGAGGGACGTCATTCAGTAGTCATTAAATTGCTTTTTCCGTCGTCATTTGACATCGGACTTTGGACATTGGACATTGGACATTTCAGACCACTCCGGTGAGGATGAGTACGCAAAACACCCCCCAGAGGAGAACGCTTGTTAACAAGGGAATGTCGGACAGGATGATCCTCTCGGGAGAACCCCCTTCGCGCCTCTGGTAAATTAAATAGAGATAGCGAAAAATACCGTAAAGAACGAAGGGAAAGGTATAGATCATATTTTCGGTGTGGAACTTTTCCACGGTTTCAGGAGACGTACAATAAAGGAGATAGGTCAAGAGGACCCCGCCGGTCGTCACACCGATCATCTGATCCAGGAGATGAGCGCTATACTGGGAGAGGACCTTTCGGTGCTTTCCTGCCTCTACCTTCCCCAATACCATGATCTCGTGCCTGCGCTTCGAGAGGATCAGGAACATGGCGATGAAGATTGCACAAATGATGAGCCACCTGGATACCGGTACGTTGATGGCGACAGCCCCGGCAATCACCCGCAGGAAAAATCCGGCTGCAACACAAAAGACATCCAGAATGACCACGTCCCTCAACCATAGATTATAAAGGACTTGTACGCCAAGATAGATCATCAGGACAAGAAAGAACCCCATCCCAATAGAGATGCCCCACAGGAGGGAAAGGATCAGGAGCCCTGAAGCCGTGCCCACGGCGAGCGAGGGAGAGATCAGGCCGGCAGCGAGGGGCCGATGCCGCTTTACCGGATGACGCCGGTCTTCCTCCCGGTCCATATAGTCGTTGATCAGATAGACGGCGCCCGTAAGCGCACAAAACACCGCCACCGCCTGGATGCTGGCCAATAGATGGACCAAATCGAAAAGTTGTCGTGCGAAAACCAGGGGAAGAAAGATGAACCCGTTTTTGATCCATTGACGCGGCCTCAGGGAGAGGAATAGGAAGTGAACTGTCTGCATTGTGTACCCTTTCCTTTGGTGCGACGATCCTGTCAATACTGTCCATTGCTGTCTTGGATTTATCTTCCTTTACTTCCGGCAGAGAACACCTTATCATGAGACCGATGAAAAATGAACCGGAAGTTTTAAAAAACAGTGCGTGAGAAAGGTATTCATGCTTTTCATGAGACAAAAATTAAACAGAAACAGACGTAGAAGGACACATCCGATTTTGATGGGACTGGCCCTGTTTTGCGGGGTTGCCATGATGGTTTCGCACGGGTTTGGTCAGGAAAGTGCATCACTCCAAAAAGATCCCGTATTGAAAGGCCAGGCGGACGAGTACAACGACCGGATTCCCAAGACCGTTATTGAACTCCAACAGTTTCGAAAGAACTCTTTCCTACCCATAACAGGGGCATCGGGTCAGCTGGGTACAGTTACATTGATAAACCTGAACCCTCTCATCAATACCTGGTTCTTGCTCCTCATCCAATGGAACGGCGCCGGGCTCCTGGAAAGCTATCATCTCCAGAATTCAGATCCGTCAACCCAGACGCTCAGCCTTGACCCTAAGTACCCCCATGGCATCTTGATCTCCACCAAAGAGGGAGTTCATGCCTGCGAACTCTGGTCCGTCCCTTCCGGTTCCGAACTGGGCGGCGCCTCTGGAACAGGTAAACCATACACCCCCATCTGTGGCGGGAAGCTTTTTCTAAGAAACAGGACGCAAGGCCACAAGACGACCCTGGAACAGGTTACCGATTTGCTCCGGAATCATGTCTGGCAGGGGGAGAAAATTACGACCTTTGTGCGGGAGACATTTTACACGGATGCCTACCTCAACACTTCTGAAATGCTGGAGGCGAAAAATCCTTCCGCCGAGACAAGGCCGCGTCCCTCCGGCGCCCCTGCCCGACCCATGATGAGCCCGCGCTATTCCAATCATTTTCTGGTTCCGGAAGAACTGGGCATCGATCTTGAGACAGACACAGGGAACAGGCTCCTGGTGGGCCGATGGTACAACGTCAAAGACCTCCCGGGCGTCTTTGTCAGTGTTACTCAGCCCAATCTCGTGGCGGAAGAGGTCGTAGAAAGCCAGGGAAAGCAGGTCAACCCTCTGGATGAGATAGAATCCAAGGCGCTCGTATACATGGTTGCCTTTGATCTCGATCACTTCGACCTGGGGTTCGAAATGGGCACAGACCACCCCAAAGTGGGATGGTCGGATCGTGTTCAAGATCAGGTGCGCGACGATACCCTGCCGGGGCCGGACGGGATCGGAACTCTGGACCCACTGGTAATGACCGGCATGATCAATCCTGCAGACGCCCAACGGACTGCTGCAACCTTTGTGGGAGGATTCAAACGGTTTCATGGGGCCTTCCGGTGGTCGGATCTGGCCCTTAAGAATCAGGGGAGCCATTACGGCTTTGTGGAGAACGGGGTGATTTTGAGCAAGCTTCAACCCGGTCTCTCTACGGTTGTGGTCTTTAACGACGGGACAATAGATCTTAAAACATGGAAAAAGGCGGATGATGCAGACCTCCACCGGATTCGCCACGCCCGACAGAACGGAGTCCCCATCATCGAATACGACGGGGCCACCGGGACATCCAGGGTCGGGGCCTTCGTCCCCCGCTGGGGTCAGGGAAACTGGTCAGGCTCTGCGGAAAAACGATTCCGGACCGTGAGGGCCGGGATGGGTCTGCAGATTTTCCAGAATCGACGTTTCTTGATCTATGGCTATTTCTCTGCGGCCACGCCCTCGGCCATGGCCCGGGTCTTTCAGGCATACCAGTGTCGGCATGCCCTGCTCTTAGACATTAACGCCCTGGAACATACCTATCTGGCGGTTTATATCCGCAAGGGATCGGAATTTTCCGTGGAGCACCTGATTAAAGGAATGGACGTGCTGGACAAGACCAAAGGGGGCAAGGTGATACCGCGATTTCTGGGCTTCCCGGACAATCGTGATTTCTTTTATCTTTTTCGGAAGGTCGATTCATGAAACAGTTCTTTACCGGGCTTGCATGCCTATTCGTCGTGATCATGGTCTTTGCGGAAGAGGCCTGTCCCCAGGAACCCAGAGGCCTTGCTGAACAGAACGAGGTCCTTTTTCTTCAGATGAAGAAGGTTCACGGGTTGACGGATGAACAGATGGCTGCGGTGCGGGCGATCTTCGCCGGATCGGGCTATATGGGACAGGGAAATCCGGCTATCACCAGACATCCTGTCACGGTGGCGCAGTGCGAAGAAAAACTCAGCAAGGAAGGCATCCAGTATGAAGCCCCTGCCTTTGAGAAGATATGCGGGGCCAGGTATATGGCGCCCCTTTACAACCCTGCCAATGAAAAGCCCGAGGATTCCCGTGAATGCATCGATCAGTTTGAGTTTCCCGACATTCCATGTACCTACCCGGTAGTATGGGTGCGCGCCAGTGAAGCGGCACAAATCTGTGAAGCGATGGGCAAGCGTTTATGTGATGCCCATGAATGGGAAGGGGCCTGTGCAGGCGCCCTCGAGGAGCCTGACTACCGCTTTGATCTTGCGGTCGGAAAGGATCCGGAATCGGCGATCCGGCTCATGAAGGAGACCCACAATAGAAAGTACGGCCAAAGCAAGTCCTGGAGCTATGGGTCGGAATACCGGAAAGGGATCTGCGCCGCCGCCGGCTCAAAGACCCCCGGGTGCACCGGCGGAAGCTGGACCGGATGCGGATCCAATACCTTTCCGGCAGGGTTTTTCCCCCTCTGTCGGAGTTCCCTCATGGTCTACGACCTCCACGGCAATGCCGCCGAGCATATGAACCTGCCTCTAAAGGAGAGCCAGATGGCAAGCCGCGGCAGCCGGGAGTATGGGTACACGGAGATGAAAGGAAGCTGGTTCATATTTGATACCTACAAGGCCCACCAGGATTGGTGTCGGTGGAGGGCCCCCTTCTGGCATGGGAGCCGGGTCATGGACAAGCACAGTCACCAAAACTACCATCTCGGCTTTCGCTGCTGTAAGACCATCAAACACGAGAAGGCCGAATAATCGCCCACCTCTCGTGTGAAATCTGTCCGGAATCACCTCAACTTCAGCAACCCGAGAAGCCTCTTGATTATGCCTTCATGCGTCAGAACGGGAGCGAGGCGTGAGTCTTGCAGGACGTCAAGGATCGACCTTGGCTTTCCGTTGATCCAGACAACCTCACAGACCAGGCGAACGCCGTGACTGTAATCGGCATATCTCTCCCCATGTACGGTGCTGAGGGGCTGAATGGGTTCACCGTTTAACCGGTGCCAGCCGTAAATGGCGACTCGACCGGGTTTCCGCAGGAGGCGGTTCGTGAGGATCACGTCTTTTTTATGCCCGGACATAAGGTCCCCGAGGACGCAACCGGCCTCTTGCCGCCGGGCTTGAATCATCTGCTGGTGTTTCCAATAGTACTCACTTGACCGCATCATCGGGCCGGGGGGCATGGGGTCGGGTTGAAGATGGCATGTGGATTGCTCGTAGATGGCATCGACCATTTTTCGTGTGGGCACAATACATCCAAATGCCCTGGCTGCCTGAACGGCCGAAGGGTAAGACAGCGGGATGCGAAGGAAATCTTCATCCGACCCGATGGCCAGATAGTCGGGGGTTACCCAGATAACGGCATCAACCCCTTGACCGTCCGACATCTGCCGGGACAGATGTACCGGTTTGAGGCGTCTCAAGAAGTTCGGGATATTTCCCCCGAGGAGTTCTTCAAGGGCCGCCTTCTGCCTTTCCCTGCCAGTCATCCCCGAAGTCTGGAGTGCAAATTGGGACCCCGTAATCGCTGTCGGCAGGCGATTCGGGATGTCCTGGAGTAAAAGGCTGTTGGGCATCCTGGAAACCGTATTTCCTGCTGTAGCAAGAGAGGACCAAAGGCCGGAGAGGATCAGAAAAATGAAGAGACGCTGGAGACGGGGGAAGAAACATCCCCCCGCCTTTCCCATTTGAATTAGATTGTACAATAGGGAAGAACGCTTNTGTTCCATTTTCGACCTCGAGGCCTGCAGGCTCATTCTCTGATCCAAACCTTCTCTCTCTTTAGACGTATAACAGATCCTGCTTGTAAGTACCAGTTGGAAAGAGCGACATTGTCGATCAGTTATGCCATGCCCATTGACTGAAATGGAGCCCCGATGTATCCTGTTAAAAAATCCCTGCACGAATGGAAATTCTTTGAGGTAAAAAAATGGCGGATTCTCTTGCGTTACTTTCNTTNNTGATNGGTCTNGAACTGGTCCTTGGNGTGGANAATATCCTGGTNATCAGCATCTTTGTTGGGAGGCTTCCTGAGTCCCAGCGAGGAAAAGCAAGGGTCATCGGTCTGGGCCTTGCCATGGTGGCAAGGATTCTGATGCTTTTCATCCTGCTCACCCTGTCCGGGCTGACCACTCCTCTGTTTCGGGATTTCACGGTGCGCGATCTGATCCTCATCGCGGGCGGGCTCTTTCTCCTGTGGAAAGCCGTTACGGAAATCCATCACACCATAGAACTGAAGGATGAGGCGGAAGGGACGGCACAGCCCTCCAAGGCTTTCTTTTCCGTCATCTCGGGAATTGTCCTGCTGGATATCGTATTTTCCATTGATTCGGTCATCACGGCCATCGGGTTGACCAACAAGATCTGGGTTATTATCAGCGCCGTGATCGTCTCTTTTGTCTTGATCCTGATTTTCGCACGACCGATCGGGGATTTCATTCTGAATCACCCTGCCCTCAAGATCCTGGCCCTTTCCTTCCTCATCACCATCGGGATTACCATCTTCATGGAGGGGCTCCACAAGCACGTTCCCAAGGCCTACATCTACCTTCCCATGGGGTTTGCCATCTTTGTGGAAATGCTGCAGATGCGCTATGAACGGAACAGGAACAGGAAAAAGAAGCAAGCTGCCGGGGTTACTCGTAAGGCCCAAGGACCTTCATGCTGATGGCGCCTTCATCGGTGCGCCAAATTCCGTAGGGGAAATCGGTTTTGGTTTCATTGTGGCCCTCCCATAAATGTGTAAAGATCGGGCATTCTTCACTCTTCACTTTTCACTCTTCACTAAGAAACAGCCCCCGAAGCGGTTTTTCCCTGATCGACAAACTTGATGTTGATTTTTCTTCCCCCCAGTTCTGCTCCTTTCAGAGATCTGAGCACCTTCTGAGCCACGCTCTTTTCCACATCAAAGAAAGAAAATTCCCTCTTGAGGGCAAGTCCGCTCAGTTTATCCATCGAAACCCCACTCTTTTTACAGACAAGCCGGTAGAAGGCCTGTTCCTTTATTTTGTCCAGCCGACCCACATTCACGAAAAACCGCTGGGTCTTTTTGTTAAAAACCATCCTTTTTTTTGTGGATTGTCGCTCCAATTTTGGAACGTTTACAGGAATGTCTCCCACATTACGATAATAGTCTAAAAAACGGTTGAATTCCGTGGAAACGAATCTTTGGATCAGCTCTTCCTTTGTGAAGGATTTCAAGGCCTCGTAAACCGGGGGCAGGTACTTTTCAATTTCCTTTTCATTCACCTGTACACCCACCATCCTGTCCACAAGGGTGTAAAGTTGCTTTTCACAGATGGATCGACCCGTTGGGATTCCCCCAAACTTGAAACGAATACCGAGATGATGCTCAATCTGCTTGACCCGGCCCATTTCCCTCGGGGTTGCAAGGGCCATGGAGATCCCGGTTTTTCCGGCCCTGGCGGTCCTTCCACTGCGATGGGTATACCGATCGGGCTCATCGGGCATATTGTAATGGATCACGTGGGAAATATCATCCACATCCAGGCCCCTTGCCGCCACATCCGTGGCGACCAGGACCTGCAGCGTCCGTTCCCTGAATTTGCCCATGACCTGGTTGCGCTGTTCCTGTGAAAGCTCCCCGTGGAGCGCCTCGGCATTATATCCATCGTTTATAAGGTTTTGCGCCACGAGACGGGTTTCATTGCGGGTGCGACAGAAGATAAGCCCGAAAATTTCCGGTTCATAGTCAATGATTCTCTTGAGAGCCGCATAACGGTCTTTCTCCGGTATAAGATAACAAATGTGCTCGATGGATGCCGGTCCCCTGTTCCGCGTTCCGGATGTCACCCGCACCGGATCGGTCATATAGTCGTCCGCGATCTTTTCCGCCTCTTTCGGCATGGTTGCGGAAAAGAGCCAGGTTCGTTTGTTCTTGGGCGTCCTGCTCAAGATGGCGTCAAGATCGTCCTTGAAGCCCATATCCAGCATTTCATCCGCCTCATCCAGAACCACATATTCAATTTTTCCCAATCGAACGGCCTTCCGGTCCATCAGGTCCCTGCATCTGCCCGGGGTAGCCACAATAATATGGGCCCCTTTCTTGAGTAGCCGCATCTGGTCGCTGATACTTGCCCCGCCATAAACGGCCACGATTTGGGCATCTTTTATATAGCGGGCGTACCGTTTCAGATCTTCCACGATTTGCAGGCACAGTTCCCGTGTGGGGCAGAGCACCAGACCCTGGGGTTCCCACAGATGGAAATCGATTCTCTGCAGCATGGGAAGACCGAAAGCGGCCGTCTTCCCGGTACCGGTTTCCGCCAGTCCAACCAGATCCGCATGTCCTTCCAGGAGTTCAGGGATCACTTTTTCCTGAACGGGTGTGGGATACTCAAACCCAAGGTCATCAATCGCCTTGAGAATCTCATTATTCAAACCAAGTTTATTAAATTTCATGTGCTCCACTTTCTAAAAGCAGGATTGTTTATCTTCATTATCAAGCCGAATTTGGATTGATTTTCGAGGTGTAAAGGAGGGAAACGGGAACAATAGAAAAACAAAGGCTCCGGCTTTCCTGCCGAACGATTTTCCTGCGATGCCTTGCAGGATCTGTATAGGTTCTTAACGTAATCATCACACAGCAGGTTGGCAACATTTTTGCAATTAGAAGAGCCCCCGCAATCGTTGGGTCTTCATCTTTATCCCATTTCTCTCACGGCTTGTGGTACGATAGGGCATTCCAGAAAAGTGCAGGACTTCAACGTCCCGGCGCTTTGAAACAGGAATCCCCGGAGGAAATGCAATAAATTCAGGTATGGCTATTTTTTCAACAATTGCCCGTGGTCTCGCTAAACCAGTATGTCAAAATGCCGGCAGAAAATGGGCATTTTTCATCTTGTTTGCCTTGTTCTTTCCACCGTGGCCGGTACATGGTCAGGTGGCAGGCGTACCCTATGAAGTAAAGATTCAAATGATCGGCGGCCCCCCCCCGGAGGTTAAAAAGATCATGGAGGAGGTGTCCCAGGCGTTTCAGAAGAAGACTGATCCTCCACAATCCATGGCCCTTCTCAAGCGGCGCGCAGAAGATGATCTTCCGGAAATGAAAAAGGTCCTACGTTCTTTCGGGTTTTTCAAGAGTAAAATATCTTTGAAGTTGTCCCCCCCCAGGGAAGGGGAAGCAGCGGCCTCTGATTTCCAGGCAAATCCTGAAGAGGTGGAGGCGCACCCTCCCCCGGGTGCAGTTCCCGCGGTCCCGGCGAATGTGCTGTTCCATGTGGATCCGGGACCGCGTTTCTCCTTTGGAGAAGCCTCCGTTTCTCTGTCTGAGGAAGCCCCCAAAGATAGTTCGGTTCCTCCTTCTGCTGCTGAAGCCGGGATCGTGAAGCAGGCGCCTTACGCGGCTGCAAAGGTGGTTGAAGCGGGTAATTACCTTCTGATCCACTACAAGAACAACGGCTATCCATTCCCGAAAATTGCCCACCGGGATGTGGTTGCCGATTTTTCAACGAATACCGTGCAGGTCCGATATCAAGTAAATCCGGGTGTGGAGGCAAGGTTTGGAGAGACACGCGTGGAGGGTCTCAAAAAGCTCGAACCCAGATATGTTTATGAACTGATTCCCTGGAAAACCGGGGAAAAATACGATAACCGACTGATTGAAAAAGCCCGCCGTATCCTTTTTGACACCAACCTGTTCAGCATGATCGAATTCAACAACCCCGGAAAAGTGGATGCCCGGGGCCAGTTGCCCATTACCATGCAGATGGGGGAACGCTCGCTGCGGACGATTCGCCTGGGACTTGAATACACCACCGATTACGGCCCCGGGGTCAATGGTAGCTGGACCCACCGAAATCTATTCGGAATGGGCGAAAAATTAACGGCCGGCGCCATTTTCAACAGCAAGATCCGTACGGGCTCCCTGCGTTTCGAGAAACCGATGTTCCTGGAAAAAAAGAACACCTTCATCTCGGAGGGCACTTTCAACGACGAAACAACCGATGCCTATGATGCGCGATCTGCGGAAGTGTCTACCATCCTTGGTCGAAAGTTCACAAACACTTTTCTGGCAGGGGCCGGCGTTGGATTCCGCTATGGCCGTGTCAAGCAGAAAACTGATGACGAACATACCATCTACCATCTGGCCTTTCTTCCCCTTACGGCCAGCCAGGATACGCGGGAGGATCTCCTCAACCCGACCCATGGATACAATCTCACCATGAGCGCGGCCCCCTACCAGGATGTGGAGGATGGGAATCTCCGGTTTTTTCGGTATCTGCTTTCCGGAAGCACCTATTACAATTTCAACACCGGCGACAAGGTGGTCTTTGCCGTAAGGGCCGACTTCGGGCAGATGATCGGCGTCGACCACGATGAAATGCCGGCCGACCTTCGTTTTTATGCGGGTGGCGGCGGTTCCGTACGGGGATATGCCTACCAGTATGCCGGGCCGGTGAAAGGGGATGTCCCCCTTGGAGGTCTGTCCAGCCTGACCTTTTCCCTGGAACTTCGATTCAAGATTACCGAATCGATCGGTCTTGTTCCTTTCCTGGACGGGGGCACGGTTTTCCTGGACACGGTGCCTAATTTCGGAAGCCAGGATCTCTATTATGGAACAGGCCTGGGGCTCCGGTATTACACCGCCATCGGCCCCATTCGGCTGGACGTGGCAACTCCCATCAATTGGCGGGAAGGCGTGGACAGCCGTTACCAGATTTATGTAAGCATAGGACAATCTTTTTAAATGCCCGAAAACGAAACAAAGAAATCGAAACGCCCCTTGGGGATAGCGTTGCTTCGCTGGCTCCTGTTTTCCTTTTGTGGGTTCATCCTGTTTGTCGCGCTTGTTTGGGGAGGGCTTCAAACCCGATGGGCGAAAGATCTTCTGGCCGGGTTCATTGAAAAGGTCACGGCAGATACAGGCGACTACCGCGTGAAGGTTCAGGAGATTGACGGCCTGTTGCCATTCTCCCTGTTTGCCAAAAAAGTTGTTCTGTCAGGAGCGGATGGTGAATGGTTGGTAGCGCAGGGAATAGACTTTTCGTGGAAGATTTCGTCTCTTCTTGCCGGAGTGATTGATGTGCAGTGGTTCCGGATGGAACGTGTTGCCATCACTCGCATTCCCGCATCCGATGGAAAAAAACCGGAACCGGAATCGTCAGAAAAAAGCGCCTTCCCGTCGCTTCCACGCATTGTTCTTCAGGAGATGATAATCAAACGGATCGAACTGTCCAAAGAGGTTGCCGGGTCGCCCATGGTCTACAGCCTTCGAATGGAGGCGGAAACGGAAGACGGGCAGGTGAAAGTCGACGCCGCTCTTCAGAACCTGGACCACGCAGACGATGCCCTTCGACTGAAAGCCTCTTATGGACTGGAAAACGAGGCCATCTCCGCGGAACTTACCTATTTCGAGTCCCGGGGAGGGTTGGTGGCCGGACTTATGGAACTGGCCGATGCCGGAGAGATTCAGCTTACCTTAAAGGCGGATGGCCCGCTATCCGATTTGAAAGGGAAATTGAACCTGGAAGTGGGTCGTTACGGCAAAACCGATCTGGATTTTCATGTGGGTTTGAAGGAAACCATCACAGCCGCTCTGAACGGCCGAATCCAGCCGGATAATCGGATCGTCCCAGAGGATGTGGCCGAAGCCCTTGGCGGCGTGGATTTCGCGGTGCATGGTCGGGCGGTCCTTTCGCCTTCCCGCGTTCTTCAGTTGAGCGCCTTTACATTGGAAACGGATACTGCCGGCATTTCCCTCCGTGGCGTCGCGGACCTATCCGGGGAGACCATGGACTTGAATGGCGAGTATTCCGGTGTAAATCTCTCCCCTTTTCTTCGAGGAACCGGCATTAGCCTAAAGGATCCGGGAACGGTCCAGGTTGCAGCAAAAGGAGCTTTTGCAAATCCGGATGTGCGTGCGAACATCAAAGCGGGGACGTTGAACCTGCAGGGCGCCGAATTTCACGACATGGTGTTGGAAGTTGGCGCAGGTTTTGAAAAGGATTTTGCGGGACTGACCAAGGCGGATCTGGCTATCACTTCCCGGCAGATGCGAGTCCCACAGGCGCCCTGGCTCAAAGGCCCCCTGCGCATCAATTTGTCCGGAACCACATCCAATTTCACGGCATGGGATATCCGCACGCTGCGGGTTTCGGCGCCCCATGTTGATCTGGCAGCAGACCGCATCGGGATCGACACGGAAACCGGAATATTCTCCGCCGATCTCAAGGCGGAAATCGATCGTTTAGCGGCTTTTCTGCCGCCCGGTGATCCTGCCTTCAACGGGAATCTTAGTATTACTGCCCGGGCCGGTGGAAATTACGAGACCCAGGATATCGTCGCAAACCTGAATGCAAACCTCAGCAGACCGGTCGGACTTCCTCCCCTTGTCCTGGAAATCATCGGGCAGGAACTGACACTCAACGTGGAAGCCTCCATGAAAAAAGAGGTCATCCAACTGAAACGGGCCTCTATGACCTGGAAAGATGCCGAGCTGAAAACAGACGGTTGGTTAAACACGAAGAGGAACACGTTGGATGTGCAATATGATCTCCGATTGAACCGTCTGCCTCCTATGGCCGAAACGGGAGAAATGCGTCTGAGCGGAGACCTGGAAAGCCATGGCAGGATTGTGGGCGCCTTTGAGAAATTCAGTGCGGATGTGGGACTTTCCATGAAACATTTCCAGGCAAACGACCTGAAGGGAGAAAATCTCCATCTACAGTTGAAGGCTACAGGGCTTCCGGGCGCCCCATCGGGAGAGATGGATCTCAAAGGAACGGCCATGGATCAGCCTGTGTATCTGCATACCGGATTCCACTGGTCCGGCAAAACGCTCACCCTTTCCGAAACGCAGGCTCAACTTCCCGGAATGGATTGGAAGGCGGAGCTGCAGATAACGCCTGCTGGAAACGAATTTTCAGGAAAGGTTCAAGGCGCCGTGAAATCCCTGAAACTTCTTGAGGTGCTGACCGGTATAAAAGCCCAGGCACAGGGGAATTTTGCGCTTCAGGCGGGAGCGCCCTCCAAGAGCGTCAAATCAAGGCTCGACGCCTCGTTCAAAGAACTGAAATTCCAGGGCTACACGGCCGCCACCCTGGATCTTAAAGCAGAAATGGATGATCTGGAAAAAATGCATGGACAGATAACCATGAATGCCACCGATGTGGTCCTACCGAACACCCGGCTGNACACGCTGGGTTTCAGTGCCCGTGGATCCCTGGAAGAAGCAGCGGCAGAACTTGAAGTACGGGGAACCGCCTCCCATGATGAAATGGCAGGTGCGGAAGATCTGCCTATCACTCTGGAAACCGGGATTACCATGAAAAAGAAAGAACAGTGGCTTTTTCACCTCAATACTTTCAAGGCTGCCTATGGAGACCTCCATATCACACTGCCCCATCCCGCCACCGTGACCTTGGATGGCAAGGGAATGGCCCTGGATAATCTGGAGCTGCAGACGGGAAAAGGTCGTCTTCAGGTCGCAGCACGATTAGAGGATGAAACCCTCCAGGCTTCCGCCCGCATCAGCGAGCTTCCTCTGGACCTCCTGGAACCTCTCTTAAACCGGGACATGACCGGCATGGCCGATATCAAGCTGGATCTTTCGGGGCCCATGTCCGATCCCCAGGTGCAACTGAATTTGCACGTCCGTGAGCATAAACTGCTGGATCTGGAGGGCGGAAAGCCGTTGCTCCTGGAAGTGAAGCTCAACTCCAGGCGCGATGGCGCCCGGTTCCTTGCCGATCTGGAACTGTCAGGCCTGAGCGAGGTTCCTTTTAAAGCCGATACTGTTATTCCAGGCCATTTGTCGTTGAAGCCGTTCTCTTTTGATCTGAACAAGGAAGGTCCGATTAAGGGAAAACTCCAGGGGCGCCTGGACCTGGCCATTTTTAAAAGCATGCCCGACATGACCGGTCAGAACATAGAGGGACTTGTGGAAGTGGATATGGGCGTGAACGGCACGATGAACAACTGGGCATTAACCGGCGGCATTGCCCTCAGTGGGGGCCGTTATGAGAATGTGGAGCAGGGCACCATCCTGGCGGATATCAAAGGCCGGATGGTTGGGAAAGGAAAAACGGTTCGACTGACGGAATTGACGGCCACAGATGGGAAAGCGGGTGTCATCCGTGTGGATGGTGGAATTACTGTAGAACCCCCATTTCCCATGGATATCAGTCTTTCTCTGAACAAAGCGACTCTTCTGCGAAAAGAAGAACTGACTTCCACGGCCAGTGGAGACCTGAACCTGAAGGGAAACGCGAAACGGCTGGACCTGAAGGGGGAGATTACGCTGGACAAAACGGAAGTGGTCATTCCAGGATCGTTGCCTCCGGATGTGGTCGTTGTGTCTGTTACGGAAATCAATGTGCCCCCCGAAATGAAAGAGGAAATCCCGTTGCAAAAAAGTTCCCAGCCGCTCTTCATGGATCTTGCCGTCCAGATCCCTTCCAGGTTTTTCGTTAGAGGCCGGGGACTGGATGCCGAATTCAGGGGCCGGTTGACCGTAAAAGGACCTGCCGACAATCCGGTGATCAGGGGAACCTTGGGTGTGTTTCGTGGGACATTCAACTTCCTGGATCGTAAATTCAATATCACCAATGGCCAGATTGCCTTCAGCGGTGCGACTCCACCTGTTCCCTTCCTGAATATCACCACCGAGGTAAACGCCGGGGAGATCGATGCGCGTGTCAGTATCTCGGGGCCGGCCGACGCCTTCACTCTGACTCTTTCATCACAGCCTCCTCTTCCCCAGGATGAAATCATGGCCAATATCCTCTTCGGTCGGTCGGTGGCCAAACTGAATGCCTTCCAGGCTTACCAGATCGCCGCTTCCATCAACCAGATCGCGGGCGGGGGTGGGCCGGATCTGGTGGGAAAAACGCGCAGGCTTTTAGGCATAGACCGGCTGGATTTCAGCGGGGGAGACGAAAGCATCGGGCCGAGCGTTTCCGTGGGGAAGTACGTGAGTGAAACGGTTTACGTGGGCGTTGAGCAGGACCTCACGGACAACAAACAGGACGTGGTGGTGGAAGTGGATATTACCCCCAATTTTTCCGTGGAAAGTAAGACCGGCTCCAGATCCGGCGCAGGTCTTGGCATCAACTGGAAATATGATTATTGAGAAAAGAGCATTCCCCGCGCCTCTGCGCCTCCGCGCGAGAAAATTGCCGAGGTGAACGGGTGTCGATTTAACTTGACACCCTCGTGATCGGTTCTTATCTGTTTAACAAAATCTGAAATGAACGACCGGTTTAGAATAACCAGTCAAGGAGGCCCCATGTTAAAACCAAGAAGAATACGCGGCGTGATTTTCCTCAGTGCGCTTTTATTTACTTTTTGTTTTGTCGCTTCAAATTTTGTGGATGACGCAGAGGCAAGATCCAGGGGAGGCGGTCGTTCTTTCAGTGGAAGCAAATCCTACAGCAGAACCCCTTCAAGGACCAGTCCTAACACGCAGAACAATATGAACACGAGAAGTCCCTTTGGGAGTTCCAGCTTCATGCGGGGTCTTGGCGGCGGTATCCTGGGTGGTTTTCTGGGAAGTATGCTTTTTGGCGGCATGGGCCACGCGGCTGGGGGTGGTGGTCTCGGCGGCAGCGGGATCGGTCTTTTTGAAATCCTGATTTTCGGTGGAATCATCTATTTCCTGTACAAGAAATTCGCCCGACGCAGGACGGAAAATAGCGGGCAGGCGGCCTATTCAGGTTCCGGCAACGGATATGCTTCCCTGGGGGATTCCTATGCCAGGTCCTCCGGACCCATTCCGGATCTGGCGCCTCCCGGGGGGGGCGTGGGTGATCCGGTATCCGACCCGGATTTCGACCCCGAGGCATTCAAGGAATTCGCCCAGGACGTGTTCTTTAAAGTGCAGGCCGCCTGGACCAGGCGTGACATAGCCGTCATGCGGCAGTACCTGGGTAGAGAACTGCTATCCGAGTATGAAGGGCATTTCGCCGATCTCAAGGCAAAAGGTCAAATCAACAAATTGGAAAATATTGCCGTCCGGAAAGTGGAGATCGTGGATTCGGGGGAGATGGACGGGGAAGAGTTTATTGTCGTACGCTTCACGGCCAATCTGTTGGATTATACCGTGGATGAAGCCTCCGGAGAGGTCCTGGAAGGGGACTCTTCAGAACCTGTTAAATTTGATGAGAAATGGGCCTTTGCCAAACCCGATGGCGCCTCAGAGTGGAAACTGGAGGGAATACAGAATTAGGGTTTTTTTAAAGCAACACCGTGTGTCAGGGCGATCTTCTTGAACATGTTCAGTAAACCGGCGGCAAGGGTGTAAATGGACTCAATGGTCAGATTCCTGTCGGCCGTTTCGTCGAAAAAGATGTGGAGACTTGATTCCAGTCCATCGTCCGGGCGCCAGTAGCAGATGAGAATCGGTACTTTCGGCAGCGGGTGAAGGACAATGGAAATGTCCGAATCATAGACATTTTTCACCTGCTTTGCACTGAAAATGTGGAGCATATCTTCAAACAGATCCGTGTAGGTGTCGGCGATTTTCTTCAGCGGCTTTTCGCACATCTGGTTGAAGAGCCGAAACCAATCCGTCCCCCCTTTAAGCTCCCTGAATGGAACCCACCTGCCTGAAGCCGGAACTCCGGCGCCATCTGTGATATAGCACAGGATGGGCATGGTAACCCAGTGATTCACATGGATATCCGTTGTGATGTTCCCCGCCGCGTCCACGGAAAAATCCTTGCCCATGCACTTGATGGTCAGTTTCCCATCAGCATATTTTTCTCCAAGTCTTCGAGCGGCTTCGGAAAGATCTATGGAGGAAATCCTCTGTCGCAGCAGCTTTACCGCCTCGGCCCGATCCTGGGCAAGCCCGGGCTGCCTGCCTTCCTGATCAGCATAACGCTGGATGACCAAAGGATCAAGGTGCGTGCATTTACTCAGCTTCTTCTGTCCCTTTAGCACTGCGGCAGAAAAGGCGAAACATGTTTTTTCCCCGCAGTTCCTGCAATTGGATTTGTCTAACAGTTTCAATATTTCTATAACACTTTTAAATCGGGCCATAACGAAACCTCATAAGCGGCTGGAACATTCTTTCACAATCCGCAATATTTCTTTGCCGTACTGTTTTACGAAATAAGACCCCACGCCCTGGACCATGTACAGTTCATCATAAGACGTTGGTCGGTCGGCAACCAGGTTGTCCAGTACCTTGTTAGTGAAGATGCGGAAGGCGGGGACCCCTCTTCTCCTTGCAGCTTCCATGCGCCACAGTCTCAACGCCTCATAGAGTCCGGGATTTCTTTCTATATCGCCTGCTGCCCCTGGTCTCCGGATGACCTTGCCGGATTCGACCCGTTTAGCCGGTGACGAAGCTTTTTTCTTGTCGTTTTTAGAGGCCGGGACAGCGGTAATGGCAAGGGTTGGAATCTCTTTTGGACCGAAACCGCGACCTTTCCCCGTGAGTTCCGCCTTCCTGTAGTGAATGATCCTGCCGTCTTTTTCAAAGGAATGTTCCGTGAGGGCAATCAAACCGGCTGCCGTAAGGGATCGGAGAAGATTCTCAAAATCCGAGCGCTTGAAGGCGGAACCGGGGGAGACATCTGTGTAGAGCTTTCCGATACTCATGCTGCCCGCATCCCTGAGAGTGGAGATCAGTTCGGATATGATCTCCTGCTCCTTTCCGTCCGGGTTGCGGACAACGGATGCCGAGACTTTTTGCGGGGCGCAGAAGTCACAGATGCCGCATGGCCTGCCATCGTCCGCGCGGTCCCCGAAATGCTGTACCAGATAGAGCATACGGCAGGAGAAGGACCCGGCAAAACGAGAGATTTCGTCAATCTGCGCCAGTCGATGAGCACTCTGATTCCTGTAGGGGATATGCCAGCGGTTATGCCCTTTGCGTACCGTCTCATCGGGGCCTACCATGGCGCCTCCGTGAATCCACAGCTTCTCCAGCGCGGACTCGAACTCCTCTGGTTCCAAGGCCAGGTCTCTGCGCAGGGTTTCGGAAGTTTGCTTCTTGTCCGTAAGTCTGGCATGAATGGTTTTGAGGATGTCTTCGTGGGGGTAACTCTTTTCATGAAAAAAATGGTGAACGCGCCGGTCCCCATAGGAATGAAGCAGAATGGCCCTGGAAGGTTTCCCGTCCCGTCCGGCGCGGCCGATCTCCTGGTAGTAGCCTTCCAGACTTCCCGGGAGGGCGGTGTGGATCACCGTGCGAACATTCGATTTGTCGATGCCCATACCAAAGGCGATGGTGGCGACGATGACGTCAAGCCTGCCTGAAAGGAAAGAGGTCTGTACGCTGTCTCTTGTCTCCGCCGAAAGCCCCGCATGGTAGGGCGCCGCGGGAATCACGCCAAGGCGTGACAGCTCCCCTGCCAGATCCTCCGTCTTCTGTCTTGTGGGAGCATAGACGATGGCCGGTCTGGCCTCGCTGTTCTGAAGAATATCAATGACCTTGGAGGAACGGTCAGACGGCATGAGTTCCGCCAGCTCGATAGCGATATTGATCCTCCGGAACCCGTGGATGCGCATCTCCGTTTCCACCATCCCCAACTGTTGAACGATATCTTTTTGAACCCTCGGGGTGGCGGTTGCCGTCATGGCGATGACGGGGGCCGGACGAAGGATGGGCAGCCTTTCCCCCAACAGGCGGTAGTCGGGCCTGAAATCGTGGCCCCACTGGGAAATGCAATGGGCCTCGTCTATGGCGATGAGTACCGGTTTTCTCCGCGCCAACATCTCCGGGAACCCGGGGACGGCAAGTCTTTCCGGGGCAATGAAGAGGAATTCCAGTTCTCCGTTGAGATAGTTCTTGCATACCTGGCGGGAGTCGGAACGGGTACGTCCGGAATGTATTCGGTCCGCCGCAAACCCCTTCTGCTTCAGACCGGCGGTCTGGTCCTCCATCAGGGCAATGAGGGGGCTGACCACAAGAGTCGTTCCGTTGCGTACGATACCCGGGAGCTGGTAGCAGAGGGACTTGCCCGATCCTGTTGGCATGACCAGAAGGAGATCCCGACCCTGGATCACCGATTCGCAGACCTTCCTCTGGTAGGGCCGGAAAGAAGAAAAACGAAAGACCTCAGCCAGAACCGTATCCAGGTCCCCTGAAATATGTCTTCTGGTCTTTTTCTCATCTACGGCGGAATCGTGCGGGACGGGCGTGGCGGATGCAGGGTTTTCAGTCATTTTTTTCCTCTTCCCAAACGGCTTCCGTCTCGAAAAACCGGCTGACGACTTCCAGGTAGTGCCCGGGACTGCCGGCTTTCCTGATTTTTTTTACGGTTTTTCCGCAGTCTCTGAACGACAGGGAAAAGTAATTCCATTGGGCTTTCATCCGATTCAGCAGATGGGAAGGGCCACTCAGGACGGCCGCGTATTGTTCGTACAAGGCGTCATGGAAATGTTTCAGCCTTTCAACCCTGTTGTCCTCTTTATTCAACCCGGTTTTTATGACCCCGGGCAGAAAGGGGTTAACGAGAGACCAACGACCGATCATCCATCGATCCACATTTTCGAACCGCCCCGACAGTGCTCTGAAGTCACCCGCGCTCCTGATATCTCCGTTGTAGACAACGGGGTGGCGGAGAATGGAAAGACAGGTTTCAAACCCTTCCAGATCCACATTCCCCTCGTACATCTGCAAGCCGGTCCTGGGATGAATGATCACCTCTTCAAGAGGGTATTGATTCAAGATGGGCGCCAGCCTGAGGAGATCTTCGCTGTTTTTCTGGCCGAGTCTGGTCTTGATGGAAAGTTTTCCTTTCATGGCGGGGACGACCTCGTCAAGAAAGGCCTGAATCCGTTCCGTGTGGGGAAGCAACCCGGAACCGCGCATCTTTTTGGTTACCTGAGGATGGGGGCACCCCAGGTTCCAGTTGATCGTATGGTAGCCCATATCAAACAGGCAATTGGCCAGCACAATGAAATCCTTTGCCGATTT
>DUZB01000013.1 GCA_013349725.1 Deltaproteobacteria bacterium
GCCGTTCGGACGCGGATCCTCCGCAATGGGCCTCCTACACCTACCCGGTTCTTCTGTGTTTCGGCGATGTCACCGTAGCCTGGCGACTCCTGGACATGGCCGTTATTGCCGGGAGGATCATGGCCGAAAAAGGCGAGAGCGATTATTACCGGGGGAAGATCATGCAGGCCACTTATTTTGCCGGGGTGACCCTCCCCGTCACCCTGGGTCGTCTGGAGACCTGTCTGCGCAAGGGGCGGGAGATTGTGGAGATGCCCGAAGGGGCCTTTTGATTTGGAAGGAGTATATTTTCATGCATAGAACATTGAATAATGTGGTGGTGGTGGATGCCGTGAGAACGGCCTTTGGAAGGGCTGGAGAAAAAGGACTTTTCTGGAAGACCAGGGCCGATGACCTGATCGTCCCTTTACTGAAGGCCTTGATCCGGCGAAATCCCAAGATCACCCCGGACATGATTGAAGACAATATCTGGGGGGTTACCAATCAGATGAAGGAACAGGGGGGGACCATAGGCCGGGTGGTAAGCATGCTGGCGGACTGGGGTTACGGGATCCCGGGCTGTTCCATCGACCGCATGTGCGCGGGGGGGCTTTCCGCCATCGGCTTTGCCACGGCCTATGTGGCATCGGGCATGGCGGACTGTCTCATCGCCGGAGGGGTGGAACATATGGGCCATCTTCCCATGGGATTCATGCGGGATCCCCACCCCAGGAGTCTGGAGGTCATGGGCGGCCCGTCGGCCTTGAACATGGGGTTGACCGCCGAGAATCTCCATGAACGCTTCCCCGAATTCACCCGGGAGATGGCGGACCGCTACGCCGAACGATGTCAGCAAAATGCCGACCGGGCCATCCGGGCCGGCAAGATGACGGAGATGATCATCCCCCTGGAGGTAGAGATGGCGGATGGGTCCCGCGTGATGGCGGATCGGGATCAGCCCCCCAGGGCCAGTACTACCATGGAGGGCCTGGGGAATCTCAAGACGCCCTTCAAGGAAGGGGGCCATGTGACTGCTGGAAACGCCTCCGGGCTGAACGACGGAGCCTGCGCGGTCCTGATCATGAATGAAGACAAGGCCCGGGAACTGGGTTTGAGGCCCCGAATGCGCTGGGTCGCCTCGGCGGTTGCCGCGGTGGACCCCACTATTATGGGAATCGCACCGGTCCCTGCCACCCAAAAGGCCCTTGAAAAAGCCGGGTTGACCATGGACGACATGGATCTGGTGGAGCTGAATGAGGCCTTTGCCGTCCAGGCCCTCTACTTCATGGATCGCATGGGGATGGCCTGGGATGACGCAAGGGTGAACCGATGGGGGGGCTCCATTGCCTACGGGCATCCCCTGGCTGCATCGGGTCCCCGTCTGGTTGCCTTTTTAGCAGGGCTTTTCATGGAAGATCCCCAGGCAAGATACGGCCTTGCTACCATGTGCGTGGGCAGGGGGCAGGGATATTCGATTATTTGGGAGAATCTGCAGGGTGCAAAAGAAACCGGTTATTAAGAACTGAATATTGAATATTCGAAGCTTTTCTCAATTATCTATCGACAATCATCAATGAAAAGGAATAAGCCAATGACATCTGAAAATATTCGATTGGAAAAAAAGAATCACATCGCCCTGATTACCTTCGACCATCCTCCGGTCAATGCCTGGAATCTGGCGACCATGAAGGAATTTGAACAAGCCGTTGACACGGTGGAAAAGGATCCGGATATCAGGGTTGTTATCCTGACCGGGGCAGGGGAGAAATGTTTTTCAGCAGGCTTTGACGTGACCGATGCGGCCAATGCCGATGAAATCAGCCCCAGGGGCAGGGACCTCTGGGAGCGCATCGACCGGTTTACCAAGCCGGTGATCGCCGCCATCAACGGGTTCGCCCTTGGAGGGGGGCTGGAACTGGCCATGGCCTGCCATTTCAGGATTATGGTGGATGCTCCCAAAGCCACGGTGGGACTTACGGAACTGAACCTGGGAATCATCCCCGGATGGGGGGGCAGCCAGCGTCTGCCCCGTCTGGTGGGTCGGGCAAAAGCCCTGGACATGATCCTCTTCAGTAAAACCGTCAACGCCGGGGAAGCCCTTACGATGGGCCTGGTCAACAAGATCTCTCCTCCGGGGAGCCTGATGGATGATGCCTTTGCCTTCGGGGAAAAACTGGCTGAAAGACCCCCTATCGCGGTAAGCTGCGTTCTCAAGACCATGTCTGCGGGGGATTACGAGGGGCTGGAAAGAGGTCTTCAAGTGGAGACCGAGGGCAGCGCCCGGATCCGTGATACCAAAGACCGCCTGGAAGGGTTCAAGGCCTTCCTGGAGAAGCGCAAACCGGTGTTTACCGGGGAGTAAGCCCCATTTGCGGAAGAAAAGGATTCAAATTCTTGCAGTGATGGATCAGGAGGTACGCTCTTCAATCCATTCCCCTGATTTCCACACGCCCTTTCAGGTACTTCTTGACTTCGCTGATGGGGACTTCTTTTCGATGAAATATCCCGGCAGCCAGCGCCGATTCTGCTTCGGTCCGGGTAAAGACCTCGAGAAAATGTTCTGCGCTGCCGGCGCCGCTTGATGCGATAACCGGGATGGATACGGCGCCTTTGACCGCATTGATCAGTTCCAGGTCGAATCCCAGGTTCGTTCCGTCCCTGTCTATGCAGTTGAGGAGAATTTCTCCTGCGCCCAGTTTTTCGGCTATCCTGGCCAGGGTGACGGCATCCAGATCCCGTCCTTCCCTCCCCCCTTTCACGGTACATTGGTACCAGCAGTACCTTTCCCCTTCGGGGCCGGGTGTTTTCGTAGAGATGACGTGGTGCTTGACCGCGTCGGGTGAAGGTACATACACCCGTCTTGGATCAACGGAAATGACCACCGCCTGATTTCCGTAGACCCTTGCGATCTCTTCTATGGAGCTTTTTCCCGTGGCCTTCCCGGTTTTGAGGAATTCCTCAACGATGNTNACCGCGTCGCTTCCTATGGAAATCTTGTCCGCGCCNGATCTGAAATATTCTGCAGCCACTCTGAGCGCGCTGTATTCCTTTCCGTTCTTGTCGGTATAATTCCTGATGCCTCCTCCGATGGTCAGCGGTACGAACACGTTTTCCGACGTTCTGCGAAGGACTTCAAGCATAGGCATGTCTTCCAGTGGAAAATCCCTGAATCCCGTAATGTTCAGAAAGGTGATCTCGTCGGCGCCGTCTCTGTAATACTGTCCGGCCAGGTCCACCGGTTTCCCCAGGTTTCTCACGTCGCCTTTTTCCCTCACGTCGTACTGGTCCCCCTTTGTTACAACCAGGTCGCCCCGGTCATCCGAGCGCACATCCAGGCAGGCGATGACCCTTTTGGCAAGCCGTGTGTTTTGAAGCAGGTTTTCAGGAGCCTTTCGATCCACACTGGATTCCAGAAAGTTTTTCAGGATGGCAAGTCCCGGTTCCCCGCTCTTTTCAGGATGAAACTGAACGGCAACCACATTTCCTTTCTGAATCCCGCTGGTGAACCGAACACCGTAATCAGTGGAGGTAAGGATCTCTGAACGGTTCTCGGGCGCCACGTGGTAGGAGTGAACAAAATAAAATTTTTCATCCCCGCGAAGTCCTGTGAACAGGGGAGATGGCTGGTTGATGACCAGTCCGTTCCAGCCAATGTGCGGGACGGAGAGATCCGTTCGGAATCTTTGAACCGAGCCTTTCAGGAATCCCAGCCCCTGAACGCCTGGGGCTTCTTCGCTTCTTTCAAAAAGGCCCTGAAGTCCGAGGCAGATCCCAAGAAAAGGTCGGTCGGCCTGCAAATACTTCTTTAACGGGTCGACGAAATTTCTCTCATTTAGTATCCCCATCATGCTTCCGAAAGCGCCCACACCGGGAAATACCAGTTTTTCGGCTGAAAGAATATCTTCTCCACTGGTAACAAGGGACACCTTTTCGCCAAGTCTTTCAATGGCGTTTATCACACTCCTTACATTGCCTGCACCGTAGTCCAGTAGGCGGATCATTATTGTCTCCTCAAAATTACTCTGTCTGTAAAATCTCGAAACTATTGAAAATGGGTCGAAAGTCGGTTTTTGCGAGGAAGGAGTATAGAAAAATCGGCCTTTCGAGTAAAGGCCTTTCTTGAAATTTCTATGGAATATAATGAGGGTTTACTGTATGATAGTTTTGTTTTCGATGATTTTTTCGCGTCTGGAAAACGATTGGACTCTGAAAAGGCCTTCAGAGCTCTATGCGAAGAGACTTTGAGATACTTCTTACCCAACCAAGGAGCCGGATGATGGCAGATCCATTCAAATGTTCCGAATCCAATCCCCGAAAAATACGGTCAGGACCGCTTTTCCCGGCGGCCATGTTGCTGTTGTGCCTGCTGCTTCCCCTTTCTGTACTTTGTGCGGAGGACGAAAATCCTTTGGCCCCGGCCGACACGTCTAATCCTCGGGCGACCATGGAAAGCTTTGTCAACAACTTCAATGCAGCCTACGCCATTTTTATGCGGGTCTACAAAGAAGAGATGAAAGAACCGGGGCTCTTTCTGTCGGCTAAGATCCGTCCTCTTGTGGAAAAGGCCGAAAACTATTTTCAAAGGGCCGTGCAGTGTCTGAACCTGAGCCAGGTGTCAGCCAGCAATTTGAAAGATGTGGGGTACGAATCGGTTCTGCTGCTCAAAGAGATTTTTGATCGGATTCCTCTGCCTCCATACGATGTGATTCCCGGTGCGAAGGCACTGGAAGGAAAAGATCGAATCAAGATCTGGCACGTTCCCAAAACGGAGATTGCCATTGAGTTGGCGGAAGAAGGTCCCGATCAGGGAGAATTTCTCTTCAGCCCTGAAACGGTGTCCAATCTCAGGAGGTTTTACAACAAAATAAAAACGATGCCCTATAAACCGGGGGCTTCGGAAGGGGTCTATGAGTTCTATATCCGTACCCCGGGAAGGCTGATTCCGCCCAAATGGACCGGGCTGCTGCCTGCATGGACCACGCGGATCTACCTGGATCAAACGCTCTGGCAATGGATGGGCCTGGGGCTCAGCCTGTTTCTTTTTTTTCTATTCAATTATGCTGTGTTTCGATTTCAACGCCGAAAACATAAACCCCGATCAGCCCTGCGAAAGATGTGGTTGAAACTTCTGCTTCCCGCGACAATTACCCTCTCCGCCTTTCCCATGATCTGGTTTGTCAATGAGGTGATCAATGTTACCGGATCGGTGTTGATTGTGACGATCACGGTAATGGAAGCGTTCACCTGGCTGATGATTGCCTGGGGCGCGGTCCTGATAGGTGGTTTGGTGGCGGAAACCGTCATTGCTTCTCCGAAAATCGATTCCAAAGGCATAGACGCCAGCCTGGTGAGGACGATCGGCAAGCTGATCGGTATCGGCGTTGGTTTGTACATCCTCCTGGAAGGGATTGGCCATCTCGGAGTTTCCCTGGTTCCGATCCTCACGGGGCTTGGGGTGGCAGGTCTGGCGCTTTCTCTGGCGGCAAGGCCAACCATCGAGAACATCATCGGGGGGATCATGCTCTATGCGGACCGGCCCGTGCGCGTGGGAGATCTGTGCCAGTTCGGAAAGACGCAGGGGACGATTGTCCATATTGGATTGCGCTCCACTCGGATTCGAGGGATGGATCGAACTATCATATCGGTTCCCAATGCGGATTTCTCGCAGCTGGAACTCGTCAATCTCACGAGAAGGGATCGGATCCGTTTGAAAACNGTCNTGGGGCTTCGGTACGAGACAACNCCTGAACAGTTACGCTATGTCATAGCAAATCTGCGGGAAATGTTGATTGCCCATCCGAAAATATACGGGGAAGATGTACGGGTTCGATTTATCCGTTTCGGAGATTTTTCACTGGATTTGGAGATCCAGGCCTTTGCAAGGACCCGTGAATGGGGAACTTTTTTAGGGATACAGGAGGACATCTTTCTGAGGATACTGCAGGTTGTTGAGGAATCGGGGACAGGGTTCGCATTTCCCTCCCAGACGGTCTACGTGGGAAAGGATACGGGTCTTCCCGAAGATCTGCAGAAGAATGCCGAATTGCAGGTTCAGTCCTGGCGGGCGCAGGGGAAACTTCCGTTTCCCGACATTCCCGAGGAGCGCCGAAAAGAACTACTGGAAACGCTGGACTTTCCCCCGGAAGGCTCCGCCAGGCCGGCTGACAACGGGGATACCTGCAGGGTCCGTGGCGGCAGGGCAGGGTGATCCCTGATGTAGGGCCGTTCACGGTTTCCGGTTTAAGGTTGCAAAAATCGGGGAGTAGACGTGGAATTCTATGCTATCGTATCATTTGTTTAAAAAACTATAAACTGTGAAACGACAACCATTTTGTGGTTGCAAAAATGAGGAGGGGCATCATGAAGATCGTTAGGGTATTGTGCGGCATCTTTTTATTCCTTTTCTGGGCAGGCGACTCCTTCAGCGAAGTACCTCCGCCTCTGGGTTTACCACCCGTTCCGATTCCAGAGGACAATCTCCAGTCGCCGGAAAAAATTACGTTAGGGAAAAAGCTTTTTGAAGACAAGCGTTTCAGCGCGGACGGGACAGTCAGTTGCGCCACCTGCCATGATCCGGCAAAGGCGTTCACGGACCACCTGCCTGTATCGGAGGGCATTCAAAAATTGAAAGGTACCCGCAATGCTCCAACCGTCATCAATGCCGTTTATTATCAGTCCCAGTTCTGGGACGGCCGACGTCCTGATCTTGAAGAACAGTCCAAAGACCCGTTCGTAAATCCGGTGGAGCATGGTCTCGGCAAAGACCATAATTTTCATGGATTTATTGTGGAGACAATCCGGAAAGATCCCGAATATGTAAAACAATTCAAACAGGTTTTCGGCGTCGCTCCGGAAGGGATTACCATGAATGAAGTGACCAAGGCCATCGCCAGTTTTGAACGTACGGTGGTGGCGGGCGATTCGCCGTTTGACCGCTACATGTATGGGGGCGACAAAACGGCACTCTCCGAATCCGCTGTAAGGGGACTGGAGCTATACAGGGGAAAGGCACGTTGCCAGGAATGCCATGCCATCAGTGAAAACTATGCGATCTTTACCGACAATAAGTTTCACAACCTGGGGGTGGGTTTTAACAGGATTCAGCCGCGCCTTCGGGAAATTGTCAAGGAATTCAAAATGGCTCAGGCAAAAGGAAAGGAACTGGATGAAATCGATCCTCACCAAAGGCGAGACATCCGAACTGGGGCGCTTTGTGGTGACCGGGAAATTGTCCGACCTGGGTGCTTTCAAGACCCCGACGCTGCGCAATATCGCCGTTACGGGGCCATATATGCACGATGGCAGCATGGCGACGCTGGAAGAAGTCATGGAACTGTACAATAAGGGGGGAGAAAAAAATCCGTTTCTGGGCAGCGTTCGCGTGCTGGATCTCACCGACCAGGAGATGGCGGATGTGATTGCATTTATGAATTCTCTGACCAGCCCGCAGTTTCAGGATATTGCTACAAAATAGAAACACTTTATGGAGAAAGGAGGACCAAACCCATGGGGAACGAGAAGTCCATAAGTCGACGGAGCTTTCTGAAAACGGCCGCGTCCGTTACGGCAGCTTCCATGCTGCCTCTGAAAATTGTGGAGGTCTGCTGGGGAGCGGACGAGAAAGAAAAATTTACTTTCGCCTGCATCTCCGACGCCCATCTGACCCAGATTGAAGGAACGAAATTCGTGAACAATTTTGATAAAGGTCTCCAGCAGGCGGTTGCCGAATTGAGCCTCCTGTGGCCGCAACCGGATTTCGTGGTGTTCGGTGGGGATCTGGCCCAACTGGGAAAAAAGGAAGAGATCGATCATGGGCTCGAAATGCTGTCGAAGATCGAAATTCCGATCCGTTTTGTGATTGGAGAACACGACTATTATCTGGATCTGGGCCAATACTGGGAAGAAAAGGTCAGCAAACTCCATTACAGTTTTGACCATAAGGGGGTCCATTTTGTTACGCTGAACAGTATTCTGACCTATGAGGACTGGATCCGGCGATGGTCGTCTCCGGAAGAGCGTATGAACCAGATGGCCCGGCTTGACAATCCGCAGGGTTCTCCCTTCATGGTCGGGAAAGAACAGATCGAATGGTTGAAAAAAGACCTGGCAGGGGTGAGTAAGGATACTCCGCTGATCGTTTTCTCTCACTCTCCGTTATATAAAATCTTCAAACCCTGGAATTTCTGGACAGACGACGCGGAACAGGTGCAGGCGGTATTGAAGCCTTTCAAGAAGGTCAACGTACTTCATGGGCACGTTCACCAGATCCTGTATAACCAGATTGGAAACATCAGTTTTCAGGCCTGGATGTCAACGGCCTGGCCGTGGCCCTATCCGGTAAGTTATCGCCAGAAGCCCAATACGGTTCCGAAAATGACCGTCTTCATGAATCGAGCCGACCCCTTTCATGAGCGGGACGCGACCGGCTGGTCGCAGGCAACCATCCAGGACGGGCGTACCTCCCAGCATTTTGATCTATGGGAGAATACCTCCCGGACTCTCCGGTTTGACCAGAAGACGGAACAGTTAGTGGATGAGCAGTACCAGGCCCCTGCAAACCGGATTCCGCCGCAGGAACATTATTGAGGTTTATAAGAAAGGAGGCTACGAATATGCGTCAAAAAATGATGTACGGTATTTGCCTGGTCCTGTTTCTGGCGGCAGGCGCCATCTCCCCTGTGGGCGCTGATGAGTTTAAAGAGGCTGACCTCAAACAGTGGAACGCTGCTTTCATGGATGTGGCCATAGAAGGGGAAAGGCTCTTTCACAGCGCTCTTGGAACAAACAAAGTTTCGTGCGACATGTGCCATCCCAATGCGTCCAATACGCATCCGGAGACATATCCCAAGTTCCAGAAGCAGCTGGGAAAAGTGGTTGCCCTGAGGGATATGATTAACTGGTGCATTGAAAACCCCCTGGAGGGAAAAGCCCTTGCCCTGGATGATCCGAAGATGATTGCCCTGGAGGCCTACATTGCCTGGGAGAGAAAAGGGACTCCACTGGATGCGGGCAAACATTAATGTTGGATTTGGAGGGGATGCACTTTGAAAAGAATTCTTGTGGCCATTTGTCTTTTGTTTGTCTTCAATACCTGCCAGGCCCTGGAAGAGGACTCTCTTCCTGAAGGGCCGGGTAGGGAGATGGTTCTCAAAAAATGCCAGGCCTGTCATGACCTTGATTTAATTGGAAGCCAGAGAGGTTCCAGGGATAAATGGGCCGGAATATTGGATGAGATGGTCAATAACGGGTTGGTTATCAGTGAGAAAGATAAGACCCTGGTGCTGGAATATCTTTCAAGCCATCTGGGGCCCGGAAAGAAAAAATAGGGCGGAAGAAACAGGTCTGAATCTACAGTGGAAAATGGCCTTAAATCGATTGTGATCCAGAATATCCTGGAAAGTATCCCTGTGGGTCTTCTGGTGATCAACCCGGAAGGAGAGATCGTAAAGACCAACCGGGCGGCCTCGGAGATCCTGGGCTACGCGGGGGAGATGCTCAAAGGGAAAGGCTGGGGGGATCTGTTTATCTTCGATACGGACAATCTTGATTTCAACCAGGTCTTTCTTGACGTCATACAGGAAAAACGGGTGAACCTGTGCCGCAATGTGAATTACGTTACCCCTGAAGGCAATACGCTCCATCTGTCTCTTACTACTTCCTTTCTTGTGGAAGAGGATGAAACCGCAGCCATTGTCGTCCTGATTCATGACCTGACCGAGATCCATCACGCCCATGAGAGAGAAAAGTCTGCCCTTGAAGAACAACATCGCATGCAGCACCAGAGAGCGGAAAGCCTTGAAAGGTTCGCATTGGCGGTTGCCCATCAGATTAGAAATCCGGTAACGGCCATAGGGGGATTCGCCAACCGGTTGCTCAGGCAATCCGATGTGAATGCACAGATGGGGAGTTATCTCAGAAATATTCTGGCCGATGCCGGCAGGTTGGAGGACATTGTTCGAGCAGTGAGCGGTTACGCCGGGCTGAAAACGGCCGTACCGGTGAGATTTGCCCTTGAAAAGGTTGTGGAGGGGGCAAGAGGCCGGCTGGAAGAAAAGGCGGTTCAAAAATTAAAAAAAGTCTCCTGGTCTATCCGTGTGGGATCGGTGTACGGGGAGATCGATCCCCATCTATTTTCTCTGGCCCTGGATGAAGTCCTGTTGAATTCTCTGGAGGCATTTAATGGAGATGAAGCCCTCATTGCCGTCCATGCCTTTGAGGAATCGGGCGGGTTTCATCTGAGAATAGAGGATAAAGGATGCGGCATTCTGGAAAAGGACATGCCCTATATCTTTGATCCGTTCTTTACTACCAAGGCGGTAGGCGTCGGGATGGGGCTTTGCAGAGCCCACAGGATTATTTCGGAGCACAGGGGGAAGATGGAAGTCCGGAGCACTCCCGGAAAAGGGACGGAAGTGGCCATACGGGTTTCGGGAGTGAAGTGAGCCTGGCTCATCACGGATTAGCGTGATGCGAAGGTTTGTTCTCAAATAGACCGTGTTCAGGTTTCGGGTGTCAGGTGTCAGGAAAGACCCTAGCCGCAATTGGCTTATTTAACATAACAACCTATAGTTGTGCTTTTTAGAATCGCAAAGCCGGAATCCCGCTACGGCGGGACTGAAACCTGACACCCGAAACCTGAAACCTCGGTTCCGGAAAATACAATTATTCACGCTAATCCACGATGAGGCGCGAGTCATTACCCACACTTGGTAAAACCGCAAAAGTGACAGGTCATGCAGCCTTCCTCAAAACTGATGGTCTGGCTGCATTCCGGACACGTTTCTCCCAGAAGGCTGTGTTTGTGTTTTCCGTTATTCCTCTGTGGTTTATCGGAAAGGTACCTCCTTTCAAGGACGAGACTGATCGCGTCGGGAATGGAGAGGACCAGTCCATCCTTTTGAAATACCGGATGTTCGCCGCCAATGCCTTTCAACTGGTCCACGATTTTCTCCACCATGACCCCTGACCTGAGCGCGAGAGACACCAGTCTCCCTATGGCTTCCGTTTTGGCGGTAGTGGATCTGCCCGATTTGCCGATGGTGGCAAAGACTTCAAAGGGTCTGTCTTCGTACTCGGTCACTGTTACGTAGAGCGCCCCCATGCCGGTAGCCATCTTTGTGGTGAATCCGTACAGGGTTTCGGGCCTTTCTTTTACGGCGGTCATGAATCCGGTGGTTTCTGTTTTCTCTTCTTTGTGAGCGATGGAAAGGACCTGATTTTCTTTACTGCCATCCCTGTAAATGGTGACGCCCTTGCACCCCAGTTCATAGGCCAGGTCGTAAACCTTTCGAACATCCTCAACGGATGCGTCCCTTGGGAGGTTGACTGTTTTGGAAACCGCATTGTCCGTGTGTTTCTGGAAGGCCGCCTGCATGCGGATGTGCCATTCGGGGATAATATCGTGAGCCGTGACAAAGATGCTCTTCTCTGCTTTCGGGATCTCCTTGATATGCGTGATGCTTCCTTCCTTCGCCACCCTGTCCATCAGTTCGGGGGTGTAAAATCCTTTGTCCCGTGCGGTTTTTTCGAAATGGGGGTTTATTTCGACCAGCTTATCATTGTCCATGACATTCCGGACAAAGCTGAGGGCGAACAGAGGTTCTATGCCGCTCGAACATTCCGCAATGATGCTCAGGGTGCCGGTAGGGGCAATTGTGGTGGTCGTGGCGTTTCTCATGGGGGCGTCTTCCACATCGCTGAAATAGGTTGCATCGTAATTTGGAAAGTGCCCTCTTTCCTCCGCCAGCGTTCGAGAGGCGTGATGGGATTCTTCCTGAATGAAGCCCATGACCTCTTCCGCCGTTTCAAGGGCTTTCTGGGAATTGTAGGGGATTCTCAGCTGAAACAGCATGTCGGCAAAGCCCATGACGCCCAGTCCGATTTTTCGATTACCTCTCACCATCTCAGTGATTTCGGGAAGCGGATATCGGGACATTTCCAGGGTATTGTCCAGAAAGCGCACACTGTTATGGACCACCTCCCGCAACGCAGTGTAATCGAAAGCCGGGCCCTCCTCCGTGGCGGCGACGAACCTGGCCAGGTTAATGGAACCCAGGTTGCAGGCCTCCATGGGAAGAAGCGGTTGTTCGCCGCAAGGGTTGGTGCTCTCTATCTCTCCCAAGTAAGGGGTTGGATTGTGACGGTTGATCTGATCCAGAAAGATGATTCCCGGATCACCATTCTCCCAGGCCTGTTCCAGAAGGGCGTCGTAAACCTCCACCGCCTTCAATTCACCCACTTTACATTTCTCTTGTGGATCAATGAGGTCATAGGTGGTCTTCTTCCTCACGCTCTTCATGAAAGCGTCTGTTACGGCAACAGATATATTGAAATTATTAAGGTCCTTATCGTGTTTTTTGCAGTGGATGAATTCCATGATGTCAGGATGGTCCACCCGCAAGACGGCCATGTTGGCCCCCCGTCGAGTGCCCCCCTGTTTTACCTGCTCGGTGGCGGTATTGAAAATCTTCATGAAAGAGACGGGCCCGGATGCGATGCCTCCTGTTGTCCCGACCCTGCTCCGTACCGGCCGAAGGCGGGAGAAAGAAAAACCGGTTCCGCCCCCTGATTTATGGATGAGTGCCGCGTTTTTCAAGGAATCAAAAATGCCTTCCATGCTGTCTTCAATCGGAAGAACAAAGCATGCGGCAAGTTGACCCAGTTCCCGTCCCGCATTCATCAAAGTGGGAGAGTTTGGCAAAAATTTGAACTCGGTCATTAACTTGTAGAAAGTTTTTTCCATTTCTTCCACTTTTTCCGGGCTGTTTCCGAACGTCTCCTCCGCCTGGGCGATATGTTTGGCCACCCGTGCGAACATCTCTTCAGCGGATTCTATGACTCTCCCATTGTCATCCTTTTTGAGGTATCTCCTCTCCAGCACGCGTTGTGCATTTTCGGAAAGCCGCAACCCCTTCTTTTTGAAGATAGACCTGTCAAGCCTGACCGGCGATGTCTTGGTCAGCCCATATTCCAGGAGCTTTGCCTCGATCATATTTTCGATGAACGGAAGAGTGATTTTCTGGAGGTTGAGACTGGCAATCTGCTCGCTCAGAAACTTGCTGATGTCCATGGCCTGATCGGTGTTGATCAGGTTTTCCTTGAGCAGGAGGTCAGAACACTTGCGATCGTCCCACCTGTATTTATCGAGGTCGAAAACCCCTTCTTCCGTAACGAGCATTTTGCCTACTTGACCCATGGATAGCCTCCTGTATAGATCCTGTTCCTTCGCGGACGAGATTGAAATTCTGATTTTTCCCCTTATTGTGTTAAGGTAAAGAGGAAGAATGATGAAGTAGGGTTCGCGTGATGAATGTTCTTATAATGGATACATTGTGTTCTGGGATGTACAGCTATTCAGGTAGCCAATAGAAAAAAGCGAGCGGAGAACCACGCGGATTTCTGACAATTAAACGAATGCTGCCGCGGTTCGAAAGGTGCGATTCCCGCACGCTTGAAATCATGGGAAATGTATTTAGTACACAATATATGGTATGTCAATAAAAAAAATGATACAATATCTAACTTTCCCCCGAAGGAGGTCTAACCCTTGAAAGTCTTTGATGAAAATGTAAAAGGACGAAAATGGCGCCATGCGATGGTGGTTGGCTTATTGGTTTTTGGACTATGTACTCTATGCCTTGCGTCCAATCTTTACGCGCTTTCGGTTACCGATAACGTCAGGAAAGTCACGTTGGAAAACGGTCTGACCGTCATTTTGAAAGAGGACCACAGTGCGTCCGTTGCCGCCATGCAGGTATGGGTAATGACGGGAAGCGCCAATGAGACGGAAGAGGAGGCGGGAATCACCCATCTCATAGAGCATATGATATTCAAGGGGACCCCTTCAAGAAAGATGGGGGAGATAGCAAAGACCATTGAGGCTTCGGGAGGGAATATTAATGCCTACACCTCTTTTGACAGGACCGTCTACTTCGTGGAGATTGCGGGCTCTCATTTTGACATCGGGCTGGATGTTTTGCTGGATGCCGTTCAGCACTCCCTTTTTGATGAAGGTGAGCTTGCAAAAGAAAAGGAAGTGGTTCTGGAAGAATACAGGCGCTCTCTCGATATCCCGGAAAGGGAACTTGGAAAGGCCGCTATGGCTCTCTCTTACGGGAAGCATTATTATGGCAGGCCCATCATAGGATATGAAGAAACCATCCGATCTTTTGACAGGCAGGCTATCCTGAAATATATGGACAAGTGGTACGTTCCGGAAAATATGGTCCTGGTGGCCGTTGGAGACTTTGATTCGGACAGTGCCCTTGAAAAAGTGCGCGATCTCACGAAGGATTTTCCCCGAAAGCCGGTGCAACCGTTCAAGAGTCCGGTGGAACCGCCGCAGACAGCGCTTAGGAAAACCGTAAAGAAAGATCGGGTGAAGCAGGTTTATATGAATCTTTTGTGGCATATCCCTTCGATCAGCCAGAAAGAAATCTACCCACTGGACCTCCTGGAAGTCATCCTGGGGCAAGGCAGGAGTTCTCGTCTCTATAACAGGATGAAGATGGATGCCAATCTGGTGTACAACGTGGATGCAGGAACCTATGCCCTGAAAGACCCGGGAGTTTTTTCCATTGATGCCACGCTTGGCCCGGAGAAACTCAAGGAAGCATTGGAGGTGATCGGCGAAGAGATGCGCAGGGTTGTGCGGGAACCCGTTTCACCGGCGGAACTGACAAAGGCCAAGACCATTGCTGAGGCCGGTTTTGTCTTTGATCTTGAAGATATGTCAGGGCAGGCCAGAACGTTAGGGTTTTTTCAGACCATGACGGGAAATATGGACAACGCAGACAGCTATCTGGAACGTTTGAAACAGGTTACGGCAGAGGATATCCTCCAAGCTGCAAGATCCTGCTTCAGACCGGAAAATCTTACTGTCGGGGTCCTTGTGCCCTCGAATGTGGATTTTCAAATGGATGATCAGACCCTCGCCGGGCTATTCCGGATTACGGATTCCGAACCTGTCAAAACGGCGCCGTCCGGTGAAAAGGATCTGTCCGGGGAGATGGTTGTCCTTGAAAACGGCATGCGGGTCATCATACAAGAAAATCACCGCCTGCCGGAAGTCTCTTTTTCGGGCGTATTCCTGGGTGGAACCCGCCTTGAAACCCAGGGGAAATGGGGGATATCCAATTTTACCGCCCAGATGCTTACCCGGGGGACAAAGAAAAGGAGCGCGTCGGAGATCGCTTCCACCGTGGAATCCTGGGCGGGGAGCCTCTCTGCGTTTTCCGGGAGAAACAGCCTGGGGGTTTCGGGTAAGTTCCTGAGCCGGGATACCTACGGGGGACTTGAACTTATGGCGGATATTGTCCTGAACCCGAATTTTCCTGAAGAGGAGATGGGAAAGGTACGAGAAGATATTCTTGCAGGCATCAAGGCAAAAGAAGACCGTCCCATGGCGCAGTTGTTTGACCTGTTTTATCACACCCTTTACCGTTCGTATCCCTACGGACATCCAAGTTCAGGGACCATGGATACCATAGGGTCCATGACAAGAACCGACCTGAAGGACTGGTATGGAAAGATTTGTATGCCCTCGAATTTTGTTCTGGCCGTTGTCGGGGATGTGAAAAAGGAACAAATGATTCCTTTTATCGAGACCCTTTTCGGGACGTTTACGACCTCTGTAAAGACATTGCCTCCTGTAGAACCTGAGCCGGCCCTGACAAAGGCGAGGGAGGCGCATCTGAACAGGCCGGGGGCGCAGACGCACATGGTGGCTGGGTATCTTGGGGTAGATTTTCGGAGCAGGGATGATGCGGCCATGGCCCTGGTCAAAACCGCTCTTTCAGGCCAGGGAGGGAGCTTGTTTTACAATCTGAGGGATAAGCAGAGCCTTGCCTACGCGGTTGCAGCCTTCAGGAGCCCTGGTCTCGAAACCGGTGCTTTCGGGGTTTACCTGGGGTGTGATCCAGGCAAGGTTGCCACGGCAAAAAAGGCAATTTTCGAGGAACTTGAAAAAATAAGAGAAAATGGGATCAGTGATGTGGAACTGAAAGACGCAAAGAACTACCTTGTGGGGAATATGCAGATCGATCTTCAGACCAACGGAAGCAAGGCCATGCAGATGTCTCTCAATGAGCTTTACGGGTTGGGGTTTGACCACTACGCCCGCTATCTTGACGAAATCCGGAAGGTTACTACGGAAGATGTGAAAAAAGCCGTGGCAAAGGTTATTGTCCCCGATCGGTATGTTTTTGTAACCGTGGGGCCTGCACCGCTATAGTTTTCCCTCGCTGCATGTGGTGTCAAAACCTCCCCGTGTGTTATACACTGTCGTTACTTTGATGCGGTCCGTGGAGAGAATGCTTTTCAGATCATGGTGTATCCGTTTCGTCACGCCCTCCTGAAAAAGACCTACATTTCGAAAGCTTACCGTGTAGTACTTGAGGGATCGCAATTCTATGCACCGGCCTCCTTCCGGATAATATTCGATGATTAACCGGCCGGTGTCCGGAAGACCGCTGAACGGGCAGGCCGCAATGAATTCTGAAGTTTCGGTTTTGATGTACTGATTCGGGCTGTCAAAATCAAAAGTCTCCAGAAAATCAGTACGGATTTTGTCCGGGCTTTCACAGTCAAAGACCTTGCCGTGGGCTTCTATCATAAATTCTGTTCCCCGTTATTCTTACTCTCCCGTAAGGTTGTGTCTTGCAAAAATATCTGAATCTTTCTATGATCCCCATCTTACAGTACAACAGGCTTTTTGGAAACCGTTAATGTGACCCTTCAACGATTTTATGGGGAGTTTGCCCATGGGCGGGAAGGGCATGGTTTGAATTTTTGAAGGTTGCGGGCGCAGGGAGTTTGCGTATATGGTCAGGGGGGAAGCACAGAATCTAAATGAGAAATTCCGGCTCAAATTTGGGGTGGACAAGCTGTTCGCTCTGGTGGCGGGCGCCCTGTTCAGCCCCCTCATCGCTCTCATATGCCTGTCCATATGGATTGAGGGGCTTTTTTTCAGGGAATCGCGCGGGTCTGTGTTTCACAGGGAGGAAAGGATCTCTCAGGGAAAACGGTTCTGCCTGCTGAAATTCAGGGTGCTNAAAACGTCCGTAAGCAGGAAGATGACGGAAAACGATTCGGCAACTTTCCTTCAGTTCGAAACGGAAAACACGACGTGGACCGGAAAGCTGCTTATCAAGTTTTATCTGGATGAAGTTCCCCAGTTTTTTCATATCCTCATGGGCTGGATGTCCTTTGTGGGGCCGAGGCCGCGGATTCCGTCTGTTTATGAAGAGGACCTTCAGGAGGGGTTTACGGCCCTTCAATACCTGAGGGGGTCCATTACAGGGCCCCACCAACTGGCCAAAGGAATAGAAAACAACCCCAGGTATTTGAGCGAGCAATATCTGGAAAAGTGCCGTGCATACACTCCTGTGGAACTGCTCCGTTATGATCTTGGCGTGATGTACAAGACCATCTTCAAGAATCTGAAAGGAGAAGGGTTGTAATCAACCTTACTTCTTTTCCTTTACTTCATATTCCACGGTGACCTTGTCTTTGTTTCCCGTTTCCAGTTTCAGAAATGCGGAAGGGATAACGATCTTTGTTTCTGTCTTCCCGGTTTTGGTTATTTCGTTGAGCGGAACGCTTTTTGTGTAGAGGGTCGACATGTTGTCGAGGATACTTTTGGGGCCAGTCAGCGAGATTTCCGATGGACTGATTCCTGCCCGAATAAGTGTCATGTTTTCGGTAAGTTGTCCTGCCCAATCCACCTGTACGGGGAGTTTCTTTGTGGTACGGGTGTCCAGGTTTACATCCACTACCATGGGTCGCACTTCTTTCAGGGAAAGTCCGGGAGGGATGGAGATGTTTTCGTTGGAGATGGAAAAGGTATTGGTCCCCGCAACGGCTTTCCCAAGATCCATCCTCACCTGGATCTGTTCCGGTCTGATGGACCGGAGAAGCGCTCTCGATCCCCTCAAATAGAGGTTGACTGAAGTTGCGGAAGTATTCAACAGTTCCATCCGCGAGTCCCGGTTGGTATATTCAATAGGGATTTCAAATGTCTTGATGGCATCAAATCCCCTGCTGATGCTGAACCACACTCCGGAAACAATAAGGAGGGATACGGCCGCTGCAATGCCCAGTTCAATCTTCCGTTTCTTCAGGTAGAGGGCCTGGTTTTCCCGTATGCCAAGGTGTTCGCGTATGGCGGAGGCCAGATCTTCCTTTCCCTTCATTCTGTATATGTCGTTGCCTTTGGTCAGGGTGATGCTTCCCCTTTCTTCGGATACCACAATGACCATTGCGTCTGTGATTTCAGAAAGGCCCGCTGCCGCCCTGTGGCGGGTTCCGTAGGAGGAGGGAAGGTCATTTCTGTGGGAAAGAGGCAGAATCACGCCCACCTCCTGAACCCGGTTCCCCTGAATGACCGCAGCCCCATCATGCACCGGGTTGTTCGGCCAGAAAATGCTCTTAATCATTTCCGTGGAGATTCTTCCGTCCCAGCTTATCCCCTTCTGGATCACCTCTTCCAGGTCTTCCCTTCCAGGTAGAACAATAAGAGCGCCGATCCGCCTGGATGCCATATCAAAGACGCTTTCAGCGATAATCTCCACGGGGGTCTGCGTCTGTTTGTGGGGAAGTCCCCAGAGAATGGCCCAGATATTTCTTGCCCGGAAAACGGATCTGATTTCGTTTCTAAAAACAACGATCACAATCAACGCGGCAACGGCGATGATGCCTTCCATCATCCAGCTGGTGAGAATCAGACCCATGGATACCGCCATTCTCTGGAGTATCCAGAAGAAGGCGATTCCGATCAGCACCCTGAATACGTCTGTATTCCGGAAAAGCGCGTAAAGGCGAAACAGGATATAGCTGTTCAATGAGACGTCCACAAGATCCTGCCAGCGAATGCTGGAAATGAATATGAGAAGTTTCTGCAAAGTTCGGCTACTCCGTTACACTGAACCGCAGGATTTGAAGGATCTTGCCGTTCTGATCGCTTATTTCGACCCTCCATGGGCCGGTATCTGAATTTCGAATGCGAATTTTGCTGAAGGCGGACCATTTGGGAGGCTTGAGGACCAGCTTATTTTTTGCATCCGGCTGATCCCGCTTGAACCAGTGATGGGTTATATCCGTTTTTTCGGGTACCGGATCGAAGGATGTAAAACAGATTACTTCCCCCAGCTTTACCGAAAAGACAATGGCTTCCCCCTTAGGTTCAAGCTCTTTTAAATCTTCGCACAGGACTGCCTGGACCAATGTTAATTCAGCCGGTTTTTCAGGGGGAGGCGATTTGGCTGTTTCTTCTCCCTGTGCATTTTGAGAAGTAGCAAAAAAGATGGTTGCCACCAGGAAAAAGGCGGCAATGAGTGTCTGAATGAAAAGACTATTCAGACACGATTTTGGATTTAAAAAAGGAAGCAATCTCATGGTGTTGAAAATCCCTTTAGCAAGACTGTTTCAACAGATCTTTAACGGCTTCGAGAAGTTCACCCATTTCAAACGGTTTCTTGAATATTCGATGGGCGCCAACGCTTTTGGCCATTTTCAAGTATTCCTGGGCGCCTATGACCCCGCCGCCCGACATGGCGATGATCTTCAGGCCCGGAAAATCGCGTCGAAGTTCCATGATCGTTTCAATGCCCTCTTTGTCAGGCATAATGAGGTCCGTAATGATCAAATCCGGCGGATCTGTTCTGATCTTCTTTATCCCTGCATCGCCATTGGAAGCTTCGTCCACCTCATAACCGTTCCGTTCGAACATGATCCTCAGAAGCCTTCGTATGGAAGATTCATCATCGATGACGAGAATGCGGGGCATGATTTGGTTCTCCCGGGCAAAAGCCTCTCAAAACAGTTAAATTACCTACAGCCAATCGTTGCAAGATAAGGGTTTTTCTTTAAATTGCAAAATCACTCGAATGAAATGGGGTGATATTTTCAGCCCAACAAGATTGCTTCTTCACATTCGCATTCCGCATTCCCCGCCCGCCTCGCCTGAGTGAGCCTCAGGCTCGCGATGGCGGGCAGGCAAAATTCCTAATAAATCCCCTCTCTGCATCCCGCAGCAATCGTCTTTCCCAATTCCTCGCATTGAAGGAGCGCGTCGCTGTCGATCTCTCCCCGTACAATGACCGGGGCATACACCTTTTTAAAACGGTAGCCAAGGCAAATTCGCTCTATATGATTCAATGCTCCCGTACCGTCATTGCCGGCGCTGATGAATACCACATAGGGCTTTTTAACGATTTCTTTCCTTTCTCTGACATCGTCATACGTCCTGTCAAAGAAATCTTTCATCATTCCAGCCATATATCCGAAATATTCAGGCGATCCCAACGCCAGTCCATCGCACTTCAACAGGTCTTCCAGGGTCGCCTCGGAGGCTTTGCGGCAGAGAACCGTAACGCCCTGGATGCTTTGCGCCCCTTCAACTACTTTCTGAGCCATCTTTTCCGTGCGGCCTGTTTGAGAATGGTAAACCACCAGGATGGTACACATGGCATTCCCTTTCTGTGTATATCAATTGTGCCTTTGAAGGTTTTACCCTCTGTTAGAGATGAAGGCCTCTCAATGCGGTCATTCATACCGCATCTTTGTCTTGGCCTACAAGGGAAATCCTACAGGTAAATAACTTTTTGTTTCAGGAATAGAACTGCAATTGTTAAAAAAAACACTATACCATACTTGAACACCTCTTTTGAAGGTGATATGATCCATGCTCAGTAGGGAAATTCCTTGCCTATTTACCAAGATAATTATAAAATATTTTATCTATTCCTCTTGCAAAGAGAGTTACGGGATTATAGAATTAAAAAAAAAGCTAAAAGGTGAGTAATTCGGAATGATGGAGTTTACAGATGGAGGAGTCTTATTAACTTTATTTAAGGAGGAAAGGGTATGAGAAAAATTTGTTTTAAAAGCATGTTGATTGCATCGCTTGGTCTTTTCTTGATGGGCTGTGTTGGTCAAAAACCTGTTGCAACACAGGCTGTGCAGCCGTTTCAACCGGTTGATCTGAACGCAGCATTGCAGGCGGGACAGTTCAAGCAGAAAACGGGTGCTTTCGTGGTAATCCTGGATAGATCGAACTCCATGGGCGAAATGTACAAGGGCCATGTGAAGCTGCAACTGGCTGAAGAGTTGCTGTCGCGCATGAACCAGACCTTGCCGAATATGCCTCTGACGGGTGGATTGGAGATATTCGGAAGGATGGAGAGCTTTACCGCCCAATACGCAACTGCAAAGGTACTGTACGGGCCCGAAGCTTACTCAAAAGAGGGCTTTACCAACGGGCTGGCCAAGGTGGATCCCGCTCGAGGTCTGAGCCCTCTGGATGCTGCCATTAATCTGGCCGGCAAGGACATGCAAAATGTACAGGGGCAGATTTCACTGATTATTGTCAGTGACGGTGTGAAAGAGGATATGAATTATGGTGCAGCCCTGGCGGCGGCCAAGGCGTTGAAAGGCCAGTATGGCGACAGACTCTGCATCTATGTGATTCAGATTGGAAATGACAAGGAGGGCACGAAGGAGCTTGGAAAGATTGCTGAGGCGGGCGGATGCGGTTTTGCTGTCAGTGGGGACGAGATTATGTCCGGCGATGGTATGGCCGCATTTGTGATAGATGCATTCCT
>DUZB01000014.1 GCA_013349725.1 Deltaproteobacteria bacterium
GTTTTTCATTGGGCGCAGATACGGGCTGGGACACGGGCTTTACAGAGATAGTGCCAAGGGGATTCACAAAATATTATGGAGGGCTGGCGCGAATTGACTACAAAGTTTTGGAAAACCTTGGAATTTATGCCAACACTTCCTATAGACAAAACAGGTATCCAACGGATGAACAGGACGTCATTGCTGGGTACAATCCAGCAGATGATAAAACCTACACTGGAAGATGTGGGCTCAACTATAGGTTCTACCAGTGGTTCTCCGTTGATTTAAGTTACACCTATCGGCAGCGTTTTAGTGATAGCCCAGAGGACGAATTTACAGACAATCGTTTTATGTTGAGGTTTAATGCGGCAAGGCCATTTAGATGGTAAAAAAAAATATTGAACCGCAAAGCCGCGAAGAACGCAAAGAGGTTTTTGGGTTTTTCCCAATCGGGGTTACCGATCGGGAAAAGGCAACGCCTTGGGTTTTTTTGTTATTGTTCCAGATTCTCAGTACCCGTGCTCATAAATACGATTCTCCAAAATGCCCGCAGGGCTGATTGGTTTATCGAATCGTTCGTTCCGATTCGATAAAAAACTATATCTTAGCGATCTTTGCGTCTTGAGCGAAGCGGGCGGTGAAAAAATTTTCTACTTCATCGGGACGAGTTCTACTCTCCGGTTTAACTCCCTTCCTGCTTCTGTCTTGTTTGTGGCAATGGGTCTTAAGGAGCCGTACCCTACAGGATAGAGTCTTTTGGAATTGACACCTTTTTTGGCTAAATAATCTCTAACTGCCATGGCCCTTTTCTCGGAGAGTTTGGCATTATAGGCATTGGAACCGATGTTATCGGTGTGTCCCTGAATTTCAATCGTCAATGATGGATTTTTTTCGAGGACAACCACAATTTTATCGATTAAGTGATTGTACTTGGGATTGACGCTATACTTGCCAAAAGAAAATAGGGTGTCGCTGATAATCCAGCAACCCCGGTTATCTACCTTTGCGCCCTTCGGCGTATGGGGGCATTGATCTCTATCATCAGGAACGCCATCACCATCGGTATCCAACGGGCAGCCTTTTTCATCGACTTTAACACCGTTGGGCGTATCCGGGCATTCATCCCTGTAATCAGGCACCCCATCTTTATCACTGTCCGGCGGGCAGCCTTTTTCATCGACGGCTACCCCTTTTGGTGTGTTCGGGCATTCATCTTTGTAATCTGGGACTCGGTCCCCGTCCGTATCAAGAGGGCATCCTTTATCGTCTACGGTCACACCTTTTGGGGTATCCGGACATTCATCCTTATAATCAGGGGCTCCATCGCCGTCCGTATCTAAGGTGAACTTTCGGGGCATAAACATTTTCGCCACCGCATCGGAAAGCGCACCATCGCAACTTGTATAGAGGTCTTTCGAAATATACTCTACGTGAAAGTTCCGCATGTATTCGTCTGCGATTCTCACATTGAGATTCAGTCGGCAACCAACATTCCAGAACGGCCAGAAAAGACTCACATGGTCTAAAGAAAGCCAAATAATCTGGGGATGACCGTCAATCAGGCTAACATCCTTTTGATCAAGATCATGTTTCAGCGCTGTAAAACCGTTGTCCCATTTTTCTTTGGACATCGTGAATTGATAGATATTCGCGCTGTTCGCCGTCACTATAACGCCATTCTTCTTAAGATCGACCTTTATCAACCGAACGACTTCGTCAGCGGGTAGTTTACTTGTTATGGAAAACCCTTCAACCAATGAATTCTCACCTTCAGGGATTTCGTAACGCTTTAGCCTTAAATATTTTTTGGCGTCCAAACCTTCTTTCTTGTCAGATTTGTCCTGCTCTTTCTTTTCGTCTTCGAACTTTTTTCCTGCACAGTTATCCAGATAGTCCGGAACGCCATCCCTATCGGAGTCCACAGGGCAGCCATTAACGTCCACTCGTGCACCGGTGGGAGTACCGGGGCAGAGATCTCGATAATTGGGAACGCCGTCGTGATCTGTGTCCAGAGGACAGCCCGATTGCTTCAAGTCCGTTTTAATAAAACCTGTTATGTCGCCGGCCACTTTATCGTACTCAACGGAAAGCTCAAAGACTGTGGGAGATTCAATGGTGACTGTCTTTCCTCTTTTTTCCAGTTCGGTTTTCAGCAACCCGACAGCGGTATTTGTCCACAACCGCAAATTGGCACTCCACTGGTGGGTATATTCTCCTATAAAAATATCTTTCGAATTGTATTGGGCGTTTATCAGGTCCACATAGTTTTTGGCGTTAAATTCGGGATTTAAGACCAAACTGGCATCAATAGAATCCTGTTGAGGGGTATAAAAACGGGGGGGTACACCAGCGCAGGCGAAGCAGCCTAACAAAAAAACCACAGGCAGCAATCTGCAGAATACTATTCTTATAGTTCCAAGCATTTTATTATACCATCTTGTTCTTGGCTCAATGGTTTCAGCCGCAAAAGAGTGCAAAAGTCGCAAAAAAATAGCTTACAGACCTCAATACTCTGACAGGATCAATCCCGCTTCCAGCGGGATTAACGGGATAAAAGAAAAAGGGTATAAGTATCCTGAAAATCATGTGAATCCTGTGAAAATAACCCGGTAAAAATGGGCTACATCGAACAATGTTACGCAAGGTTTCACACAGAGGAAGCTGGAGCTTCCAAGCATTACGTTCCCAAACTGGAGACTATTTCTTTTCATCCTCTCCCAGTTTACGCAAGACATCCTGGTTGGGGACCCAGGTTCCGCCTTTTGCTTCGCAAGAATCTTTATCCGTGGCTCTTGGGAGCCATACCCCATGTATTTCCTCGCAGGTCTTGGGATCAGAGGCTTCAGGCATCCAGGTTCGATTTTGCTTTTTACAGGTGGCTTCGTCTAATGATGGAATCCACTTTCCACCATTGGCTTTGCATTCCGGTCTATTCTTGCCTTCTGCCCCTTCACACTTCGCTTCTCCCACACGGGCTCCAAACTCGTCTTCACAATGCCCGATATCTCTTCGACCATCCTGGCCAACGCAATAATTTTCGTCCGGTTTCCCATCGGGACCGATGCAAAAAGCGCAGAAAAAGGCCTCTCCTATCAGGTAAGGGCCGTCGCCCTGGTTGACAAAAACATGGGTTGCTCCCAATTCAGCGGCATTGTCAAGCAATTCATTGAAAGCACCACCATAGAAGGTATCGTTCAGAAACCCCCATGAAAAAATACAACAATACGCGAACATATTTGAACCCCGCACGTTGGCGAGGAATTCGCACTGATTCTCGACTTCTCGTATCTGCTCCACATTGACAATTCTGACACGGGACGCCCTTGTCGCAAGAGGCGGACCACAAGAGGATAGGATAAACAAGGCGATAAAAAAAATAGCTGCCAAACGGCATTTGAAGGTCGTGGTAAGATAATTCTTGATTGTCATAGAGGCCTCTGGAAACTCTTGGCAGGGAATAAGTTTATATATTGGGGGGAATTATATTTTATCAAATACGCCTTGTCAATTTTAAGTTCGCAAAATTTGGGACGCGGATGAACGCAGATCGGCGCAGATTACTCTTCGCGAAAAATCGCTCATTACTCTTAGAGTCTGGGGATATTTCCCATGATGGGAAGATGGACGGCATCGATAATATCGGTTGAATAACGAATGGTCCCTTTCACCTGATCAGTCATAAGAACCAGACCAATACCAGCGGCCAATGAACCCATTATCCCGACAAGAAGGACCTTGTTTGCCGAGCTCTTGGTCGCGCGAAGGGGAATCATGGGAGAATTCAAGATTTTAATGTTCACAACCACCCCCGCTTCATTGACCCCGGCTTCCATATAGAGCTTGTCGCTACGCTCATACCGCTCCTTTGCCATTTCCAGCTTCGACATTAGGGTATCCAACTGCAATTGGATTTGCGTGTCGCCGAGAACCTTCAGATCCGCCGGGATCTGATAATGATTTCTAAAAGCGGTCAGGTTTTCTTCAGCCTGTGTAAGTGCTTTGCGGGAAGACTCTGTCTGAGATTTTGCAAATTCCAGTTTTCCCCGGATCCCTTTTTTGTTGTCTTCCATATTCAGGGCAATCAAGTAATCCAAATAGCTCTTCACCAGAATAGGGGCCAGGTTTTTATCCAGAGCCGCACCGGTAATCCAGATCATTGCGGTACCGGGATTTACCCGAATTCCCACTCTGATTTCCAGTTCCTTTAAAAGCATTTCCTTTTGGATAACGTTAGAATCCGGTTGTCCTTCAGAACTCACCACCTTCTTTTTTTTCTCCCAACCGATCATCTTCTTCACCAGGTTTTTGAGTCCGGCAAGAATCTGGGAGCGATAGTCCAGAGGTTGCTTCAGATCCTCTTTGACTTCCTCCGGTAGAATTTTCAAAACTTCCTGGGCGAAGGTGTTGCTCTTGAGTTTTTCTTCCACCGCGATAACATAAGATGCCCTCGCCTGCCTCGGGGTAACGGAATCATCGCGTATGGAAGTTAGTTCTGTAGAGGGTTCCTCAATTTGGACAGCCGCTTCACTGATATATTGAGGTTTGATAAAGGATGCGAGTAGCAGGGAGATGAGAACCCCTACAGTGAGGAAAGCGATCACGATCCATTTTCTCTCCAGAAGTGGGACTCCAAATTTTGAGATATAGAACTCAGGATCGATTTTTTTGGGGGCTGTCTTTTCTTCCATAGTTACTTCCTAATTCATCAGAACTGATGATTATAGACTACTCCATCCACGGTTCCGCCATCGCGCGTAACGGCTGTTACAGCAGCTGTCAACTGATTTGTGGTGGTCACCTTGTCTTGCACGACCATAATCACCATATCGCAGGTCAGGCTCAGAAAGACCGGATCCACATTGTTCTTGTTCTGGTTCAGCAACGGCGATGTGTCAAACAGAATCAGGTCAAAATCCCTTTTCATTCCGTTGATCATATTCTCAAGTAGAGAAGGCGTCAGCGTGAGGTAGAGTTCGTTGTCTCTCTTCCCTGCCGTAAGCATTTTCAGTTCTGAAAGTCCGGTATCCTTTATGGCATCTTCCCATTGCAAGGACCCCGCAGCCACTTCCGTAAAACCGTTTTCATATTCCAGACCAAAGGGAATATGCAGTTGCGGTCTTCGCATGTTCAGATCTACAAGCAGAGTCTTCATACTCGTAAAATAGGCCACATTGAAACCGAGCAGCGTGATCAGAAATGTGGTGCCCGCATCATCATGGGGGCTGGCGAATACCACCGTCTTCCGATTTTCTTTTTCTATGGCAGCAACGATATTTTCCCTGATTCTGTTAACCTCCGAATACACATAACCGTTCCTTAGCCTGCCGGCAAGGGCGGAAGGGCTTTCCTGGACATTAGCAGGCAGAGTCTTGCTGCGAGACTTTGAAAACGGTTTGGAACCTTTCTTCAGACTTGTTCCAAACTTTTTGATCCTGGACGATAACTGGCCGATGTTGAGCCATCCGATGGCCGCAGATCCATTCCCCTTGTATTCCTGATCACTTGTTGTTTCAGAGAATTTCTGCGTATCCTGCGATGCTACTGCTTTTTTTTCGGAAAAAAGCCCCTCCGTTTCTTCTTCGTCCACCGGCAATCTGTAATCCTGGTTTGGATCAACTTTCACACTGATGTATTGCGGATCTATCCCTTCAAGCGAGAACCCTTCATCTTCCTCTTTCGCCTTCTCTTTAGGCATCCCGGTGATATCGGAAACATCAATTCCTTCAAGGGGATTAACCAGATCGAAATCACCATCCTCTTCCCCTTCCGGAGGCCTCATGTAAATACTGATATCATCGATATCAATGCCTTCGAAAGGATCAACATCCAACGGCTTAGGGATTGACCCGAAAAGGTCACGACTGGTGATTATTTGATCGTTTTCAATGGCCGGTGGTTTCTCGCTGGACAATTTGCACGATCTCCTTTGCCAGTGCGGTATGATCTTTTGCTCCATACTTTGTCGGGTCAAACTCGAATATGGTCTTTCTTTTCATGTGCGCCCTGTCTATGTCCACATTGATCCGGATCGTCGTTTTAAAAACATTAATCCCTTTGGCCGTGAAATAGTTGATGATTCGTTCCCGGTTCTTTACATAAATATTTGCTCTTGAATCATATTTGGTTAGAAGCACTCCCATGAGTTTGAGTTTTCCGTTCTGCCCTCTGATATTCTGCAATATTCGCAGAAAGGTCGCCAGGCCATCCAGGGCAAATTGATCCGACGTGGGGATCGGTACAATGGCATAATCGGAAATCATCAGGGCATTGTTTACCATACAACCGATATTGGGTGGGGTATCTATCAACACATAATCGTATTTGGTAAACCCCTTATCGTTCCGAATGAGCCTCATAAATCCCAGGATGGAATCCGGCGTGTTTGAAGCGGTCCTCTCCCAGAGCATACAGCGAATGGTGTTGGGTACGACGTCCACATTGTCATTGGATGTACTGCAGGCCATGGAAGATATATCGCCCTCATCAATGGGGGCTTCCAGTGCTTTCACCAGCGAAAACTGCTCGCGTAATCCGATTTCCTTTACAAGGATAGAGGTGGAATTGCCCTGCGCATCGGCATCAATCACAAGGACACGAAATCCTTCCCTGCCAAGCGCATCCGCAAGATTCACGGTGGTCGTTGTTTTGCCAACTCCCCCTTTTTGATTTCCAATGGTAATTATTTTCTGCACCATGGCCTCCTGTCAAATCGTTTGCTGTTACTACAGATAAATATCATTTGCGTTTTTTTCCTATCATAGAAAGAAATAAGGGTCAAGCCAAATTTTAAATAATTTGATTTTTTTTTGGGATTGTGATGGATGTTTTAGGGATATGAGTCTATAAAATGAGCCTAAATGATCAATAATAAGGCTTTAAAGAATGCCGTTGGAAAAATAATGGCATTTTTAAAACCATTTCCTTCGGCATTTAGCATGATATGGTCACCATGAAATTGGAAACAACTCGACAATCTACGGAGAGTTCGATACCCACTCTGGAAAACAGCCCTTAAAACAAATCGATGCTAATAATGGGAAGCTTTCTTTTTGCTGTTGAAGCAATTGATACGACAGCTTGATAGTTTCTTGAAAAGCGTTAGAAAAAACAGTCAATTAACCTATATGAAACGAAAAAAGCACCTCTTTTCGGTTCTTGATTCTCGCCAACTAATATGCTAAGAGTGAAAATTATAGAAGATTGCCGAATACCCCATGGCCCCGCACACTTTCACATTATTGAATCCATACGATGAATAAGCCTCATTCCCAAATAAGCATAGACGCATTCCATAGATCAGCAAAATCCTGGCTATGGCCTCTTTTCATCCTTGTTCTCATCTCGGCCCTTTATTTCAGAATGGCCATAGATCTTTTTCAGATTTGGATCAGCAGCGATGAACATGCTCACGGCCTGCTTCTTGTTGCCATCTCCATCTATCTTTTGTTCAAGCGCAGAAAAGAGATCGTCGCCATTGAAACCAAGAGTTGGCTTCCGGGCCTGTTTCTTCTGATCGCGGCGATTTTTCTTTTTTTAGCGGGACATATTGCTGTGGAATATTACATACAGCGATGTTCCCTCATGGTTCTCCTGTTGGGGATCATAGGATATATATATGGAAAAAAGGCCTTCAAAATATTTCTTGTTCCCATTCTCCTGCTTCTGCTTGCCGTGCCCCTGCCGCAGATTATTGTAAACACCCTCACTCTGCCCCTTAAATCGCTGGTGAGCTCCTTTTCCGCGGAGATATTGAGACTACTGGATATAGCGGTTTTGCAGGAAGGAAACATCCTTGTTCTGCCCGGCATCACGCTCGAAGTCGTCAATGCCTGCAGTGGAATACGGTCTGTTTTTGCACTGCTTGTGTTAGCCTTTCTTTTTTCCTATGACATGAAATCCCCGTTTCAAAGGGTGCTCCTCGTAATTCTGACGGTTCCATTAGCCGTTTTTACGAACTCCTTGCGAATAACTGCCACAGGAATCCTGGCAAGTAACTGGAACGCTGAAACCGCTCTTCGCTTTTATCACGACTTTGGCGGGTGGGTGATTTTTGTTGTCTCCCTTGTTCTGTTATTCGCCTTGAAAAAGCTGATTCATGTTATTGGGTCTGGATGTTACGCATGAAAAAGACGCCTTATATAATAGTGTCCCTTCTACTGCTTCTCACCATCGCCGCCAGGGTGTGGATGGACAGACGCTTTAAAGGGCAATCTTCCCTTCCCCCGGTTCCTCTCCACTATTCTTATGGAAACTGGCGTGGAACCGATCTGGCGCTGGACAAAGACGTGGTTGAGATGTTAAAATCCGATCAGATTGTGTCACGACGATACCGTAGGGATGATGGACTGGTCGCCTATCTTTACGGGGCCTTTTATTTCTCCCAGGGCACGAATCGAACGATGCATTCTCCCCTGAACTGCTATCCGGGAAGCGGTTGGGAAATTGTGGACAAGGAAGAAATAGAACTCCATGGCCTCAAAAGGCCGGATGTAATAGTAAAGGCCCAGAAAGCGCTTATCAGAAAAGGCCTGGACGAACGTGTTCTGTATTTCTGGTACTATGCCGGCGGCAGAAATGCCTCCAATCAATATCTGAACAAGGCCCTCACCCTGTATGGCGCGGTTTTTGATGGCAGGACAGATGGCGCCTTGGTTACCATCTCCACCGGTCTGGCGCCTTCGTCCATGCAGGCAGAAAATTTCGAAAAGAACTTTATTTCAAAGATTATTGATGATCTTGCTGATCATCCGGTGGCCCGTTAGTTTCCATCCATAAATGGCCTTTTTTCGCAATCTCGGCGTCAAACTTCGAGGTTCCTTGTGCGACGCACTAAAGTACGTCTCCGCGTAACCTCTTGTTTTTCTAAACCTTGCGAAAAATTGCTCACTTATGAATTGGAAACCCATAGTGCCCAAAGTTGCACATCAGCAACTTATAATCTTGGCGCCTTTGCGTCTTTGCCTGCCCAGTGAAACCTTTTTGGCTGTTGTTTCACCGGGGCGTGAGACCTTTTCAGTTCCGGGTCTGTCCGTGTCAGGTACAAACAATGTTCCTTAAAAGGAGGCAGAAGGTGGTTACAAAAAATGCCTGCAGAGCGATTGTTTTCGTTTTGGTTTCTCAGTTCTTCCTGTTTAGTGCGGGATGTTCCCTTTTCGAAAGCGACGAAGACAAGGCCAATCGGTTCTACAAGCTGGGGATGACCGCCCTCGAAGAGAAGAAACCCGAGGAGGCATTAATCCAATTCAAGAATGCCACAAATAAAAACCCTTTCAACGCCAAGGCCCATTTTCAACTGGGATCTCTTTATTTCAATTCAAACCGACCCCAACTGGCTGCAATGGAATTGAACCTTGCCCTCACACAAGACCCCGAATCCATTGAAACAAAGGCCTTGCTTGCAAGACTCTACTACCGGTATGGCGCCTACGAAATGGTCATCCCCTTAGCGGAAGAGTTGATAAAAAAAGAAAAGAAAGACGTATACACCATGCTCATTCTGGGCAATTCCCTCCTCAATACCGGTAAATGGATGCAGGCGGAAGAAGTGCTGAAAAAAGCGGAAAAGGCCTACCCCGATAATCCAAGCGTGAAAATCAGCCTGGCCCGCGCCCTTCTCATGACAAACAATCCCGATGAAGCACGAAAAATCATGGAACAGGCGGCAAAAATTAATCCGAAAGATATTTCCATGCGAATCCTTCTTGCAACATTCTACGAAAATATCGAGCTCTTCGATCTTTCGGAAAATGAACTGACCAAAATAGAGAAGGAGTTCCCCGATAACCCCGTTTCTTATCTTGCTCTTGCCCGATTTTACCTCCGGAAGGGCCGCGTGGCGGAAGCCGAAAAAACCTTGAACGATGCCATCAAAGAGAAGGGTGTAAAAGACAAGAATATCTACCATCTCTTAGGCCTTATCGGGCACCGGCAGAAAAACTATGACGCTGCCCTGAAGAACTTTAAACAAGCGGTCTCAACAGCCCCGGATGACCAGAAAAGCCTCATACTCCTTGCGGATTACTACATTTTTCTGAAGAATTACGATCAGGCCAAGGCCACCTATGAAAAAATTGCGGAAAAATGGCCTCAGCTCATGCCCGTCAAATCAAAAATCGCGGAGATATTCATAGCAGAGCGAAATTACGACCAGGCCCAGAAGCATATCGAAGCCATACTCCAGGAAAACCCCGATTATGCCAGAGGGCATATCCTCCGCGGTCTCCTCTGGATGAAAAAGGGCGCAGCTCTGGATGCCAGAAACGAATTCATCAAAGCACGCGATCTCGCGCCTGACTCCGGGGAGGGCGATTACTTCTACGGTCTCACGTTCCTCAACGAACGGGACTACAAGATGTCCCTGTCTGAAATCCTGAAGGCCGTGGAAAAGAACCCGGATTCCCTGAGGACTCGATTGGCCTTAGCCTATATCTATTTCAGGACCGGAAAGCCGTTGTCCTCGTTATCGGAATTAAATCGAATTGTTGACATACAACCCGACAACAGCAGGGCCCGGCTCCTCAGGGCCGCCGTATATATTGAAGTGAAAGAATATGAAAAGGCGGAATCGGATTACCAGTATCTGATCCGGAAAGATCCCGATTCGTCCCTTCTTCGATTTCGATTAGCCGAAATATACAGGGCACAGGGAAAACTTGATAAGGCATTGGCCATTTTCAAGGAAGCTCTAAACAGCCATGCAGATCCTGCAAAACCGTTGAAACAAATTGCAGACATCTATGCCGAAAAAGGCGAATTCAAAGAAGCCATCCGCCTGTGTGATGAACAACAAAAAAAGCAACCGGAAAATATCCGGATCGGACTCATCAAGGCCTCTGTTTTTATCAAGGAAAAGAATTACGGGATGGCGGAAAAAGTTTTAGCCGACCTCATCAAAGAACATCCAAAATCCTTTGAACCGTTAATGGCCATGGCAGACCTGCACATGAACCGCCAGGATGCGCGCCAGGATTATGGCGCCGCACTGAAGATGTATCAAAGGGCATTGGAAATTGATCCCGGAAATATCGAAGCACGAATGAAAATGGCCTTCATCTACAAGAGCCTGCAGGATTATGAAAAAGCAGCAGAGTCCTATCGAGCCATACTCAAAGTGAATGATTCCTATGCGCCGGCGTTGAATGATCTGGCTTATCTGTATACGGAGATGGGGCAGGATTTGGATCAGGCCCTGGAATTAGCCAAGAAGGCATATCAAGTCATTCCGGGAAGCCCTGAAATCGCGGATACCCTTGGCTGGATATACCTGAAAAAGGGTTCTTTGCTCATGGCTGACAAGTACCTGAAAGAAGCCATCAGGGAAAAACCAGGCGAGCCGGTATTTCATTATCATTTAGGACTTGTCCTTTATCAGGAAAAAAATCCCAAAGGCGCCGAGGCGGAATTCAAGGAGGCAATCAGGCTGGGGCTTGACAAAAAAGAGTTGACCACCGCGAAAGAACTGCTTGCAAAGATGAAAGATCCCGATCATCTCCAGGAAGGCATGATTCAGGACATGGACAAGGCCATCGAAAATAAAGACTTCAGTCTCGCCCTCACATTTGCAAAGAAAGCTCGACAGAGGATGCCTGAAGACCCTGACATTGCGGATAAACTGGGATTCATCTACCTGGAAATGGACTCTTTGCTCCTTGCAAAAAACAATCTTGAAGAGGCTGTAAAAATGATGCCGGGGAACCCTGTTTTCCGTTATCACCTGGGACTGGCCCTTTACCTGGGAAAAGATTTTTCCGGCGCCAGGAACGAGTTCCAAAAAGCCATTAAAATGGGGCTGGATACCGACAAGGCCGCTGAAGCCAGGGACCTTCTCAGGAAGAGTCAGGAAAAAGAAGGGTGATCGTCTCGAAAAAGTCCCCGAAAGGACTTTTTCGAGAGGTTTTAAGTTTTACGTTTTGGGTTTTAAGTTATTGGTACAAAGCTTGATGGTCCCGTAAAAAGTCGAAAATCATCTTTCGTCATTCCCGCGTTCGCGGGAATGACGGCCTTGGGGACTTTTTACGGGAGCATCAAGGTTGATGAGGTCACGTTGTTTTTAAATCCAAAATCCAAATTCCAATCCCGCCCTGCGGGACCAAATTCCTGTCTGAACGCGGTTTTCGTTCAGGCACTGATCATGGTTTTTTTTTGGGCCATTGCGGGAGCTTCGCCCATTGGCTATTCCCCCGCAGAAGAGGAGATATCCCGGCAAGACGATTCCTTATTCAAACCTTCCTTTCGTTTTGATCCAAAAACCTGGCTGGATGTGAACATTTGGATAAGGATTGACCCTGATGATATTTTCTCAGGCAACCTCTTCGATAGCGTCGATGAAAATAAAGTGGCAACTTTGCCGGTAACCGCCTATCTATTCTCCTATAGCGCCTACCTCCAAGAAGGGGAGTTCCCGTTTTTCGAGACACGGACACGGCAGGGTTTAGTAGTGGAAAGGCCCTTTGAATACAAAGGCACCCTTCCTGTCCCCGGGTATGCCTCGGGTCCTGAGGGCGGAACATTTGCGTATCCGCATGAACAATTAGCCCCGAAAGGCCCAACAGGACCTGTCGCACCTGCTTCATCGGGACCGAGGTATTCCTCTCCGGGCACCGGTCCCCAGGGAGGCGAAACGAGGGGAGGGGCGCCTTATAAGTATGACGCCCCGTTGGGCCGGGAGAAAGGCGGGGTCGAGCAGTTCCGACAGGAGATTGCCCTCAGCCGCGCGGTGGGAAAACCTTACGGCATGATTCTTCTTGGGGCCGGCCTGACAGCACTTGCAGCCCTTTTCAGGATGTTCCGGCTCAGCCTTTTCATCATGGTGGGATGGTTCATTTTTTACTGGAGAGATGTCTGGCGCATCATTGTCGACCTGGTTTGATGGTTCGAATTAATTATTCCTCATATTGAACGGCCTGGTGAATTTTTTCTACCAGGTCTTCCAGGTCGCACGGCTTGGTCAGATAATCAAAGGCCCCATACTCCATGCCCTCTTTCGCGGCAATCTCTGAACCATGGCCGGTAAGCATAATCACGGCCATCTCGGGATAGGCCCTCTTGAAAATCTTGAGGACCTCAATCCCGTCCATGTCCTCCATTTTCAAATCAAGGATCGCCACATCAAAGTCCTGTTTCCGGATTGCCTTGATGGCATCGGTTCCGGTAAAGACAGCTTTGACCTGCATCCCCCTTTTTCTCAATCGCTTGGAGATGACCTCGGCGAAACCCACTTCATCATCAACGAGAAGAAGCCTGATACGATCTGAACGAATACCTTCCATATCCGGCATAATCCTTCTCCTGTCTACGCACGGCGAGAAGTAATCTCCTTCATCCGCGCCTCGATTATCTTTTCTTCATGCCTTCTTTTTTTGGCCACGGCCTCTTTCAGCTTGCCCATGAGCACATCCATATCGCACGGTTTCATGAGGTAATCAAAAGCGCCAAGCTTCATCCCTTCTATTCCTGTCTCAACGGTGGCGTGTCCGGTAAGCATGATCACTTCCACCAGCGGGAATCTTTTCCGGATCTCGCCTAACGTCTCGATGCCATCCATGCCGGGCATCTTCACATCAAGGATCGCCACTTCCACGCTCCGATCTTTCTCAAGGACATCCAGGGCCTCAGCTCCGCTGAAAGAAGTCACGATACTGATATCTCTCTTTTTTAACCGTCTGGACATGGCTTCCACGAAAGGAACCTCGTCATCCACCAGAAGTACGTTTGCAATCGACATACATTTCTCTCCTTTTACTATAGTTTTTAAGCTAATAGTCTTGGGGACGCGGATTTTCGCAGATAGGCGCAGATCATTATGAAGAATAAAAAATCAGAGTTCATCTGCGTTTATCAGCGTCCAATTTTTTTTGTCCTATTCAAAAAGTTCAGTGACACATGAAATCTCAGACATCCCCTTTTTTTGACTTCGGCAGAGGCACCTTCACTGTAAAGGTGGCGCCTTCATCAATAACGCTTCGGGCCTCGATATCTCCGCCCATTTTCTTAATAATCCCATAACAGATAGACAGCCCCAGGCCGGTACCTTTTCCCACGGGCTTTGTGGTAAAGAACGGATCGAATATTTTTGCAAGATTCGCCGCAGGAATACCCGGCCCGTTGTCGGTTACTTCGATGACAAGATGATCTCCCACAATAATATTATTTCCCTCCATCCGGGTGGTTAGGCGCAGGTTTCCGCCGGTCTTTTCCATGGCGTCAAGGGAGTTGTTCATCAAGTTGAGCAACACCTGCTGCAATTCGCTCTGGGAAACCCTTAGGGTGGGCAGATTTTTCTGAAGGTCCGCCTGGATCGTCACGTTGCTGTATTTTGCCCTCTGCTCGGAGAGCATGACCAGCTCCTCTATCAGTTCATTAATGGAGACATCCTGAATCCGTGAATCGGTTTTTCTGGCAAAGCTCAGCAGCTTATGGGTAATTTCCTTACAACGTCTGCCCTGGGTCCGGATCTGTTTCAAGGCACGCTCAAATTCGTCCAGGTTTTCCCCTTTCTTAAATTCCTCTTCCTCCAATAAATCCTCTATCCAGCCCGCCTCTTCCACCATGATAGCAACCGGATTATTGATTTCGTGAGCGATTCCCGCCGCCATCTCGCCCAGAGAAGCAAGTTTTCCCGTTTCAACAATCTGGTCGTTCATCAATTCCTTTTCCTTGTCCGCCTTTGCCACGCGAGACACCATTTTCTTGGACAGGAAAAATGCCGTCGTCACGATGCAGATCGTACCCAGAAGGATGAGGGCGAGGGTTATCTTGATGGTGGAGCCGAGATCCGAAAAGGCATCTGATGCCCTTTGCTGATAAACAAGGAGCCAGTCCCCATGCTTCAAAACGGCAGCCACATAAATGATTTTATTTCCAAACGAGTCATTCTGCTCCAGTATCCGAACCCCATCTTTGAATTTTCGGCTGTCGCGCAGGAAACCCAGATAGGGTTCCCTGTCCGGAACCAGTTCAAGGAGCGGCTTGGTCTGAAATTCTGCTTTCCTGTTGAGAATAAAGGCAAACCCCGTCTGTCCGATACGGAGATTTTCCACCAGGTTATTAAAGGCTTCAAAATCGATGGTAGCTCGTAGAAGCCACTTTTCACCCTTCCGGTTCTGTCTGACGGCGATAATAAAATGGGGAAGGCCCCGTAATCCCAGGAAAACATCGCTCTTGAAATAGTCGCTTTGCATGGCCTTCAAAAACCAGTCCGCATCGGAATAAACCGCCTTTCCCAATTTGAACGGCCCGGCGTAGGCCACTTGAATTCCGTCGGAATTTACGAGACCAAGATCGACAAAAACGCGCCCGTAAACCTGCTGCAGGGCTTCCAGTCGATCTCGGAGAAAGGCCTCGTTTTTCAGCTCCTCAAAGGAGAAGGAGATGCCAAGAAAACGAATGTTGTCCAGTTTTTCCCGCAGAAAGGTGTCTATATTCTGCTTATGTTTGAGCACCAGTTCCTTGAGATGGGCATGCACTTTTTCCTGGTAGGAAATCTCGAACTGGTAAAGGATGATGCCGCTGACCAGAATCATGGGCATGACCGAAACAATAATAATGGTCAACAGCATATTCCTGGTCAGAAGATGATAGTAACTCTCTTTTTTTTGTTTATCCTGCTTCATTGTTAAAATGCAAAGCCTTGAAATCAACCCAAAACGGTTTTGAAATAAATAACCATGCCGACCTGTCATTGGTTTTAAAAAACACCATACCCTGTTGCCCTGGTCAGGGTTGAATCACAATGGCCGGATACAGTCCCTGCAATTCGCCGTCGGGGTAAGGCTGAATCGTATTAAAGGAGATATTCTGGTTCTTTTGGGCGTGTCCCCTGTTTTTTTTGCCGTCAAAGAAGGCCCCGTTGGCTTCTAAAATGTGATGAATGCGTTCGCGGAAGGCGGTGACAAAACCGGCGCCACTCCCTTCAAAAGACATATTCCCTTTTACCAGGCCATCATTGATCTTGGATAAGTCTTCGAGGGCGATGCTGTTGGTTTCAAGCTCTCGCTGGTTCGTAATCAGCCCCCAGACCAGGTGGCCGGGCGGTATGATTAATGGTTTCTTAACTTCAATGATGGTATGGGGCATGATGATGGTGTCCTGGCCTACGGTAAGCCGGGAGTCCGACCGACCCCTTAGGAAGGAGTTAAACCCCACGAACACATTTTCACCCAAATCCGCTTCAATGATCTTTGCACCATGAGCAGTGATATCAAATCCCTCAAGCCGTGAGTTGATGATGTAACACTGTTCCTGCGCGTTGGCTCCTTTGCCTAACCACGCATTTTGAAGGTAGGCACGCTGGGCGACCAGGACATTTTCGCTGATGTGGGTCTTGGGCTTGATCACCGCATAACGGTCCAACGAGGCACTGTCGGGAACGGGAATGGACTGTTCAATATTCACCACATCAAAAACGCGCTGGAAAGCCTCTTTTCGGTTTTCCACAAAATCCATGATGAAACCCTGGGGCAGCCTGCCTGGGATAAAATTGATGTAATGGTTCAATTTATTGAGGGGGTAGCGGTACAAAAAATTGAACGCTTCAGGACTGCGAACCCATACGGTGCCGGGACCCACATTGAGGTGGCCGATCTCGCCGGCCTGTACATAGGAAAAGGTTCCGATGACACAATCGTTCATGGTTGTCAGGTCAACGGTTGCAAACGGTCCCAAAAAACACCCGTCGAGGGGAGAGCCGTGGATATTGGCATAGTGGGTGGAAACAGTATCTTTGATAAAAAATTTCTCCAGGGTTTCCGGGTCGTGTGAAAAATTGTGAACCAGGGTTTTGATGAGAAAACTGTCTTCGATATCAATGCCTTCATCTCTGGTTATGGGGATTTCAAACTTTTGATAATGAAACAGATCACCCTGGTGTTTTAGTTCGTCGCCCCGAATATCACTTTTGTAAAGTATCGAATTCCTGGCACGGATCTTCCCCAAAAAATAACTGCCGGCCAGACTGGAATGCCTGAACACAAAATCAAGGGGATGGTTTGGGGTAATGCCGTAGAAGGCATAGAATTTGACCATCTGGTTCAGTGGAACCAGATTTTTGATAAACGGACTTACGTCGTAATCAAGTTCACGCAAATTGATATTAATTCTTTGAATAATCCGGTCCAGCAGTTTTTCCAATTGTTTCATGATGGTCCCTAATTATAGACTATTCGGTTTCACCTTCTTTCATGGTGTGGAATACCGCCGCAAAAGCGTCGGTCATGCGCAATATTCCGATAAGCTCCTTGTTCCGGGTTACCAGCAGTGATATATGGCGCCCCGTAACCAGTTGCATAATCCCCACAACAAGGTAAGCGTCCTCTTCAATAAACTCGCCTTCAGAGAGGGTCTGCATAAAATCCTCCACTCTTAATTTGGAGGCTTTGCTGCAGAGGTCTTTCAAGGGCGCCGCCTTCAACCGCCGCTGTTTGCGCAGTTTGCTGACAAAATTGGAACTGAAGCCGAATTTGCTGAGTTCGATCATTTCGCCTGGATACTCATCTTTCGGTTCAAGAGCACGCAGCACATCCAATTGGCCCAATTTACCAATAACCCGCTTATCTTTATCCAGAATTAAGACGCCGCGGTGCTTATATTTGGTGTGGTCGAACTCCTCCTGGGCTTTTTCCAGGGCCAGGACCGCATCAAACAGGGTTGAACCCTTCGGGACAGTTGCATATTCCGACAGCGGCACCATTAATTCCTTAACGCGATATTCGCTCACAGAAGACCTCCCGTCTAATATTAGTAAAGCACCCTGGCCCGGCTTCCGTCTCGTAGAGCTACAGCCCGGACAGAGGGAGAACCAAGTTTTCAATATTTACGAGATTTACCTCTGCGTGTCAATGAGGAAATGCCACAACATCCGCAAGATGGGGCAGAATTGCGGTTGAGAGCTTTCTCAGAAAAATGATGACAAACCAAAAAAGCCTGTGTAAGACTATTATCTGTGAAGTTTTTCACCGCTGCTGATCTACTCCAAAGAATAAGGAAAAATAGTGAAAGAATTAGAAAGGCTTTTTGACAGGATTATCCAGCGTGTCAATGTCAATCTTCGAGAGCATAACTACGATGTAAATCCCTTTGTTCAGAACCTTATCCATGCAGATAAGATGACGAAATTCTATGCATTTTACGGGATTACGCCCCACCACCCGCTCAACTTTCAATTCAAACACTCCAACCTGGCCGGCAGCCATTTTATGGGAAAATGCCGGGTGACAAACTCGCTCCTTTACAAAAGCGACATCCGCGGCGATGAACTCAAGAAAAAAGGCGATCTGTTTCCGTATCAAGGTTTTGAAATCCTTATTGATGCAGATGAGGAGATTGAAATTGAAGACAGTTTTCTCATCAAAACCCTGGTTCATAATTTTTCACATGACCCGGAAACCCTGGAAAAATTTTTTATCACAGATACTGTCGCCACCCATTATGCCAATATCCACGGGTCCCCTATCAACGGATCTTTCCTTGGACCTTTTTCAACGATTGACCTGACCACAATGCGTGATTGTGTGATCGGTGCGTTTTCATACATTCAGGCCGGTGAGGTAAATCATCTGAAAATCGATCCCGGAACCGTGTGGGTGCGTAATCCCGGTGCGTTCAACTTCCTGTATCGGTATCCCGTCGACCGTCTGAACGATTACATTTATTTTGCCGAAGGCTTCCCACCTCAGGGGATATTCATCGATTTCGTGGAGGGCCGTAAGAAAGATTTCGAGCAGATTTTTAATGTCGTCAATATTGAACGACCCGCATCTGTTCCCGAAAGCAGCTCTTTGAACCGTTTTTCGGTGATCAAGCCCAAGACCCACATCAGCGAAAATGTCCTGGTCGCCCAGCGTGCCTGCCTTGAAAATGCGTGGTTAGGCAAAGGCGCCAACGTGCAGGAACAGTGCTACATCATCAACTCGCGGCTTGATGGGTTTGATATCACCGCTCATGGCGCAAAGATCATTGAAGCGGTTTTGGGTAAAAACGTGTTCGTGGGGTTCAACTCCTTCCTAAGGGGTCGGCCGAAGTCCAGGCTTACCGTAGGTCAGGACACCATCATCATGCCCCATACCATTATCGATAACAGAAAACCGCTGACTGTCCCGGCAGGCCATCTGGTCTGGGGCCTTGTGACAGACAAGAACGACCTTGAAGTCAACAGCATACCCCTTGATAGCTTATCAAAAATGAAAACCACACTGTCTAAAGGGAACATGATATTTGAAGGGAGCGGGGCCGGTTTTGTTTCCTCCTTCAAAGAACGGATTCATCACATTCTGAAAGAGAACGGCGCCTTTTTCGATGGAAAGGCAAACAGGGGACATGCTCAGAGGAATCAGAGTATTTCGTTCAACACCATTCAGCCGTACCCAAAAGGAGATAAGGAAGGGTTGTATCCGACGATCCTTATTCAATCTTATTTAAAATAGGTCAGCAGCGCATGCAGATTGGTCAGGGGATGGGGGGGACAACCCGGGATAAACAGGTCCACCGGCAACAGGCTGTCCAGGCCTTCGGTGATTTCGGGACTCCCCCTGAACGGACCGCCCGTCAGAGCACAACTTCCTACGGCAATCACGACTTTTGGATCAGGCGCCGCTTCATATGTCTGCAGAAGCGCCGTTTTCATATTCTTTGAAATGGGGCCGGTAACCACAATACCGTCGGAATGACGGGGTGATGCCACAAAATTGATGCCGAATCGGGCCAGATCGAAAAAAGGGGTTGCCAGCACATTTAAATCCGCTTCACAGGCATTGCAGCCTGCGGCGGACACCTGACGAAGCTGAAGTGATCTTCCAAAAAGTTTTTTGAAGTGCTGCTTTGAATGCTCGGCCAGAGAGGTAATCGTGCCGTCTGTCAGTAAATGTTTTTTTTCGGCAACGGAAATTTCAAAGTCTTGGGTAAAAGCAACAAATTGACCTTTAGAAATTCTTTCACAGGTTCCACAAAATATACAGCGACCCATATGAATTAATCTGCGTTCAGCGTCGATGGCATCTTGGGGACACGCCTTGGCACACTGACAAACCAGGTCCGCGGATGCGTTTTTATTGATCTGTGGCATCCCTCGGTAACGCTCCCATAATGCAATTTTTTCCAGCGGGTATCGGGTCGTTCTGCAGCCCTGTTCAAATCTATTTTTCAGTGTATTAAGCATGGTGACTTCTCTTTATTGCTGATATTTATTCGATATTATATATCTAACGGCTAATGGCTAATAGCTAATGGCTTTTTTTCCGTTACAGATCAAACCCGCAATAGGACAGGTTATAGCTCTTGTTGTTAAGAGGAAAATCAGAAATCCCCGTATCTCGCAAAGACATGGACAATCCGTTCCAGTTGTGAAACGAGGGGTCCTTAATTTTATAGCGGAGGATATGGTTTTCCGCATCTGTCAAAACACAGTGCGACACCTCGCCACGCCAGGCTTCATTGATGGTAACCACAAAGGATGAGGCTGCCAGAGAAAAATCTCCCGAACCAACAAAACTTGTTTCAACCGGATCGTTCATCATGGACTGAATAAGATCAATGGATTGCATGATTTCATCCGCCCTTACTTTTGCCCTGGCATAAACATCCCCTGTGGGCTCCGAATTTTCAGGGATATCCAGTTTGCTGTAATACTCAGTGGGAAAACAGCGCCTCACGTCATAGGGAATTCCGCAGGCCCGACCGGCTGGACCCACCAGACCCAATTTTTCAGCATCGGATTTGCTGACAGTGCCGCAATCTTCAAATCTGGAACGGACACTGGATGTGGAAAAAAGAAGATCGATCACATGTTTTATCTGTGGTTTAATCTCAACAATACGTTCTATCAAAGTGTTACGGATGTTATCGTTCATGGAAAAAACCACGCCGCCCGGTCGAATAAATCCCTTGCTGAACCTGTTTCCACAAAGGAGCAGCGCCATATTCAGAAAATCACCCCGCATGCGGCCACAGTAATTCGCGGGCGGCAGAAACGCCACATCACCGCTCAAAGCGCCCAGATCACCCACATGATTCTGGATACGTTCCAGCTCCAGGGCAATGGTCCGGATGATCCGTGCACCCGAATCCGGTCTAAAAGACGAAAAGGCCTCTATGGCCTGGGCCATGCACAGGCTGTGTCCAACCGTGGTATCCCCTGCAATGCTTTCCGCAAGCACCGGCAGCCGTTTGGCATCGACTTGAGTTAAAAGTGTTTCAATGCCCCGGTGTTGATAC
>DUZB01000015.1 GCA_013349725.1 Deltaproteobacteria bacterium
AAGCGGCCCCAACGGCCCCACCGGCATCCCCCGCGGCCGGTTGGATCCAGATCCTTTCGAAATCGCTCTCGCGCAGCAGGCGACCGTTGGCCACACAGTTCAGGGCTACACCACCCGCAAGGCAGAGATTCTTAAGCCCCGTTTCCCGATAAACCTGCCGGGCCATCCTGAGCATGATCTCCTCGGTAACGGCCTGGATACTGGAAGCAAGGTCCATTTCTCTTTGGGTAATATTCGCTTCAGGCTTTCGCGGAGGGCCGCCGAACAGTTTTGCAAAACGTCCATTGGTCATGCGCAGGCCGCCAAGAAAATCAAAATATCTAAGGTTCAGTCGAATGGAGCCATCCTCTTTCAAGTCGACAATCTCGGAAAGAATCAGGTCCTTATAACGGGGCACCCCATAGGGCGCCAGCCCCATGAGTTTATATTCCCCTGAGTTGACCCTGAAACCGGTGAAATAGGTGAAGGCGGAATAGAGAAGGCCCACCGAGTCGGGAAAATGGAGTTCTTTCAGGAAACAAATCTGATTCGCCCGGCCGAATCCATAACTTGCGGTGGCCCACTCGCCTACCCCGTCCACGGTAAGAATGGCGGCCTCTTCAAAAGGAGACGGGTAAAAGGCGGATGCAGCATGGGCCTCGTGATGTTCCGTGAACAGTACCTCCTTTTCATACCCGATTTCCTGTTGTATCACTTTGGGAACGTGGAGTTTTCTGCCAAGCCAGAGGGGAATGGCTTCCAGCCATGAGCGGAGTCCCTTCGGCGCCACGGAAAGATAACTCAGGAGGAGTCGCTCAAAGGTGAGGATCGGTTTGTCGTAGAAAACAACATAGTCCAGATCCTGAGCCGTAATGTCCCCCTCTTCCAGACAGTATGCGATGGCGTTTACGGGAAATCGGGGGTCGTGTTTTTTTCTCGAAAACCGCTCCTCCTGCGCCGCCGCCAGGATGTGGCCATCCCTCAGCAGGCAGGAAGCGCTGTCATGATAAAAGCAGGAGATCCCTAAGATATTCAAAGTTCGAGTCCCTTATTTTCCATCCATGAAATTCTCAGGTATCAGAACCGCAACGACCTCTCCTTTGGCGACGATTTTGCCTTTGGCCGAGAGGGTCTCCGTCAGGGTGACTTTTCGTCCTTTCACCTCCGTTATTTTTCCACGGACCTCCAGAATCTGATCAATGGGTGTTGGCGCCAGAAAATCCACTTTCAGTGAAGCCGTTACAAACCTCAAGGGTGGATCGCTTCCCATTTCTCTGCCTTCCTCCCGGTATTTTGCGGCCGCCGCCGAGGCGGTGCCATGGCAATCGAGAAGGGACGCCACCAGTCCTCCGTATCCGAAGCCGGGAAAACCACCCGTATGATAGGAGCGCGGGTGAAAATGACAAACGGTTTCTTCCCCATCCCAGTAACTCTTTAATTGCAGTCCATCCTCGTTCAGCCTTCCGCAACCGTAGCAATGGGCAAAATCATCCGGATAGTAATCTTGAAACGCCTTTTCAGTCATATTCATCTCCTTTTTTTCGCAAAATCCCTGCCCATTTCCACAAAATATTCAATCGAATCGGGATTTGCCATGGAGTCCACATTGACGGCCTTTTCCAGGGGGAACCCGGCAAGGATTTTTTTTACCGGCACTTCCAGTTTTTTCCCATTCAATGTGTGAGGGATTTCCGCGATGGCGTGAATGCTGTCCGGAACATGCCGGGGAGACAGGGCGCTGCGAATGCTTTTGTTGATTTTGCTTTTCAGGGCATCATCAAGGGTTGCATCTTCTTTGAGCACAACAAAGAGGGGCATATGGTATTGGCCATCGGCGCCCTCAAAACCCACAATCAGACTGTCCATAATTTCGGGAAGATCTTCCACGACGCTGTAGATCTCACTGCTCCCCATCCGAACACCCTGGCGATTGAGGGTGGAGTCGGATCGGCCCAGAATGACTGCGCTGCCCCTCGTGGTAAACTTGATCCAGTCCCCGTGTCTCCAGATGCCCGGATACAGGTCAAAGTAGCTTTCCAGATAGCGACTGTTATTCTTATCGTTCCACAGAAACAGAGGCATGGATGGCATGGGTTCCGTGACCACCAGTTCCCCCACCTGGTCCAGCAGTTCATTTCCCTCTTCATCAAAGGCTGCGGCCTTGATGCCAAGACCCCTGCATTGAAGCTCGCTGGCATGAACGGGCAGTATAGGGGAACAGGCAAGAAACCCGCTCACAATATCCGTGCCGCCACTCACCGAGGCTAACCATACATCACTTTTTACCTGTTCATACACCCACGCGAAACCTTCCGGAGAAAGGGGCGAGCCGGTGGAACCGATGACCTTGAGGCTGCTCAGATCATGCGTCTCACCCGGTTTCATCCCCTCACCCATGCAGGCGGTAATAAACGCCGCACTTGTGCCAAAGACAGTAACCTTTGCCTTTTCAGCCAAATCCCAGAGCATATCCATGCCGGGATACCCGGGACTTCCATCAAAAAGAACGGGGATAGCACCCATGAGGAGGGAACTTTGAACGATATTCCACATGACCCACCCGGTGGTGCTGAACCAGAAAAAGCGATCCCCTGGGTGAACATCCATCTGAATTCCTTGGAATTTCAGGAATTCCAGCAAAATGCCGCCGTGCCCGTGGACAAGACCTTTTGGCAGGCCGGTGGTTCCGGAGGAGTATACTACCCAGATAGGATGGTCAAAAGGCACCTGTTCATAGACCAGATCCTTGGTTTTCCCCAGAAGATCCTTCCAGAGGAGTACATTCTCAAGACCTTTGAAATCCGCAATCCGGGCATTCTTATCAAGGTAGGGAACCATGACGGTCTTCTCAAGAGACGGCAGGACATCCTGCAGCCTGGCGACGGCCGATTGACGCTCAAAGGTTTTCCCCCCATAGGAATATCCATCCACGGCAAAAAGGATTTTGGGCTCTATCTGCATGAAGCGATCAATGATGCTTCGCGTCCCGAAATCCGGCGAACAGCTTGACCAGATGGCGCCAATGCTGGCTGTTGCTAAAAAGGCAACCAGGGTTTCAGGAATATTGGGCATAAAGGATGCCACACGATCGCCTTTTTTGACACCTATATCTCTGAGGGAAGCTGCCACGGAGGAAACATTCCCATGGAGCTCATCCCAGGAGATTTCCATGAGAGGGGTAATTTCCGACTGAAAAAGAAGCGCCGGATGGTCCGAGGTCATGCGACGAAAAACATGTTCCACATAATTGAGCTCCGACCCCTGAAACCATCTGGCCGTTGGCATCTTTCCTTCAAGGACCTTGTCGTAGGTTCTGGAAGCCATGATCTCAAAAAACTCCCAGAGCGATTCCCAGAAATCCTCCTTCTCTGTGACAGACCACTGCCAGAGGGCGTTGTAATCCGGGAATTCCAGGCCTTTTTTCTCTTTGAGCCATGCCATGTACTTCGTTACATTGGCCCCGCTTTTTAGCGCTTCGGAAGGTTCCCAAAGTAGGGTTCCCTCAGTGATCGCTCTACTTTCCATCGGTTTTCTCCAAATATAGATTTTTCAAGCGGTCTAAGAACTCCTGATCCCGCTGTTGGATCGTCTTGTCCAGATCCGCCTGGGAAAAATCCACAGCATAATCGTAGAACCCCTTTCCACTCTGAATCCCTTTATTTCCTTCGGCAACCAGGTGCTCCAGCACATCAGGGACTTTTGTTGAGCTTCGGATAACGGGCAACAGATTCTGAAAAACATTATACCAGACCTGGAGGCCCCCCAGATCCATAGTGAGCAGGGGTCCGATACTCGCCAGACGAAAACCGATGCTTCCCCTGACAGCCCTGTCAATGTCCGAAGCGCTTGCCACTCCCTGCTCAAGAAGATCAAGCACTTCCCGAACCATGGCAATCTGGATTCGGTTGACAATAAAGCCAGGGATCTCCCGGTTGATTTTCACCGGAAGTTTTTTGATTTTCTCCAGCAGCGCATAGGCGATGTCCGCTGTTTCATCGGTCGTGTGCTCGTTTTTTACCACTTCCACGACGGGTACGATGTGAGGAGGGTTAAACCAGTGGGTAACCACCAGTCTGCCTTTGTTTTTAACCCTGATACTGATATTTCCAAGGGTAAGGGACGACGTATTTGTGGCGATGACGGCATCTTCCCTCGCAAAGGCTTCGATCTGCTCGAAAAGACCCTGTTTGAGATCCAGGTCCTCAGGAGCCGCCTCCACGATGAAATCCATCCCGGCAACCGCTTCCTTCAGATCCGTGGTAGTGGAAAGCCTTTGAAGACATGCTGAAATATCTTCTTCCTTAATAAGACCGGAACTGCAAAAGCGCTCCAGGTTCTTTTCGATATGTGCCCTGCCAGTGGCCAGGATCGATTCCGCAATATCATAGAGCATCACGGGATAGCCNCCCATGAGNAAGCTTTGGGCAATGCCGTGCCCCATGATGCCCGATCCAAGAATTCCAATGTTCCGTATTTCTTCCANTTTCATATTCCTTCTCCCAAATCCGGCCAAACCGGAACCAAAAAAGATCTCGCGCAAAGACGCAAAGGTTTTTCGGCGTTTAAATCTCAATTGAATCTTTGTCGTTATTATACTGCTCAAGAAAAAGAATTTGGACGCTGATAAACGCAGATTATACATGATCTTTCTATTTATAATGATCTGCGCTTATCTGAGGAAATCTGCGTCCCCAAAACTATTCTCTTAGCTATAGCTTCGAGAGAACTTTCTTGTGCATATTCAATGGGACAGAAAGTCGTCCCGCATGACGCGCTTTAATGTTTTTCCCGCTATATTTCGAGGGAATTCATCCATGATGATCACCTTCCGGACACGCTGGAATTTTGCACTCACATGCGCATTAATCCACTCTGCCAGTTCTTTTTCCGCAATTTTCCCGGGTTCCGTAAGCGTAACCGCGGCAACGGGCGATTCCCCCCACTTATCACTTGGAATCCCGAATACCGCGGCTTCAAGAACGGCAGGATGCTGAACAATAATCTCCTCTATATCCCGGGGATAGACGTTCACCCCCCCTGAGATGATCATATCCTTTTTCCGGTCAACCAGGTACAGGAAACCATCATCATCCACGTACCCCATATCTCCGGTATAGAGCCATCCATTCACGATGGCCTTTTCCGTGAGATCAGGTCTTTTGTAGTATTCTACCATCAGAGTCGGGCCCTTCCCGACAATTTCCCCCACTTCGCCCACGGGGACCTCATTTTTTTCTTCATCTTCGATTCTCATATCAAAGAACGGAGTGGGTATCCCGACAGACCCGGTTTTGGCCATATAATCGTTCTTATCCAGGATCGTCAGGAATCCTTCCGTAAGGCCGTAGAGTTCATAGAGCCTGTCCGGAAGATGTTTGATCAACTCTTCCTTGTGTTCTCTGTGGAGCGGCGCCCCTACGGAACAGATCATCTCCAAGGACGAAAGGGCTTTACTGGAAAAACCGGGAGAATGAAGAACTGCAACAATCTGGGCCGGGACCATCATCACATGGGTCACTTTCTCTTCCCTGACCGTTTCGATAAAGGCTTCCGTGTCGAACTGTCGGTGTAGGATATAGGTTGCCCCTAAGAACATGGAGGCCATGAGTGTAACGAAGGCGCCGTTAAATACAATGGCCCCCGAATGAAGGATGACGCTTTCGGGAGTCATGCGAAAGGTGGATGAAAACAGGGTGCAATACATGCCGCGCACGTCATGGCTGTGTACGATGCCCTTGGGGTCGCCTGTTGTGCCGCTGCTGTAGATAATGTTGTATATATCATTCCCAACGATCTGAATTCCTTCCGGATCCCGACCCCTTGCCGAAGCCTTCAGGCGATGGTAGTCTTGAAAGCCAGGCGTATTCGGACTGTCGGTCAGGATATATCGATCGTGTGGAATTCCGGGAAGATCATCCCTGATCTGGTTCAGGGTGTCCGCAAAATCGGAGTTGGCGATAACCATGACCGAATCCGAATCGTTGAGAAGGGAAATCAGCCCTTTGTTCAAAAGCAGGGTGCTCATGGGCACGACGACCGCGCCCACCTTGGCGACGGCCCAGTAAACCTCTAACAACTCCAGGCAGTTGGGGAGCAATGTGGCAATCTTATCCCCTTTTTTTATCCCCAGGTCAAGCAACGCGTTTGCCAGGCGGTTTACGCTCCGATTATATTCCCTGTACGACCATCTGGCATCCTCAAAAACCAGGGCAAGTTTATCCGGCTGATATCGGGCATGTCTGCTTAAAAGGTTTCCAATATTCATAGGTCAGACCTCGTATAACACTTCGTTCGGTTTCCAGTTGACGGTTGCCGGTTACCGGTTAAGAACAGGCGCATTATCCTTGCCTCGTTCCCACGCTCCAGCGTGGGAATGCGTACCGGAAACCGGAAACCGTGAACCGCTGTTACGTTACATCAGCACCCTCGGCAACCACAGGCACAGCTCCGGAAAGAGAATTATAGAAATGACCACCAGAATCTGAAGAAAGACAAAAGGAACAATTCCCTTATACATTTCCATAAGATCCAGGCCTAAATCCAGGCCCTTCAGGTAAAAAATAGAGTAGGCGAACGGCGGCGAAAGGAACGATATCTGCAAACTTGTACAGATCACCAGGCCTACCCAGAGTGCATCGAAACCGAGATTGAAGAGTATGGGCGAAAAAATAGGCACGACAATCAGAAGAATCCCGATCCAGTCGATGAACATGCCGAGAAGGAGGATAATCAGCAGCATGGTAATAAAGATCCCCCATTTGCCCAGACCCAGGGACATGAGAAAATCGGTAATCACCTGACCGCACCCCGCGCTCAGAAAAGCGCCGGTAAACAGGTTGGCGGCAACTGCGATGAAAATAATCATCGACGTAATCCTGATAGTGATATAACAGTTCTCCTTGAATCTCTTCCAGGTGAGCTGTTTGTAAATCAGGCTCAGGAGGGTAGCGCCTATGGAACCTACGGCGCCTGCTTCCGTAGGGGAAGCAACCCCGATAAGAATGGAACCCAGAACGAGAGCCACCAGAAGAGCGGGGGGAATGAGATATTTGAGCCCCATGATGAAAGATTCCATGGAAAAAAACGGCAGTCTCTCTTCCGGAGGCAGGCTTGGCCCCAGCTCGGGAGTGATAAAGCACCTGATCAGGATATAGGCGATATAAACAACACCCAGGAGAACCCCCGGTATAATGGCGCCGGCAAACATCTGAATGACCGATACCCCGGCCATGGGGGCATAAAGGATGAGCATAATACTGGGCGGAATGAGAATTCCCAGGGTGCCTCCGGCGCAGACGCAGCCGCTGGCGAGAGACTGCCTGTAGTTGGCGTTGAGCATGGCCGGAACCGCAAGAAGCCCGATGGCGGTCTCCGAGGCGCCTACCACCCCCGTGGTGGCCGCAAACAGGATGGCAAGGGCGACCGTTGCAACGGCCAGTCCGCCATTGAGGCCGCTCATCCATTTATGAAGCACCTGGAATGCTCTTTCCGCTACCCCTGAGGTCTGCATCATGGTTCCCATGAAAATAAAAAGGGGAACGGCCGCCAGGATATATTCAGAGAGGGTGCCCGTCATGAGCCGCATGGGTATCATGTAAAGAAAGGCCTGCCCGGAGGTGAGCAACCCGAATACAAGCCCTACCGTGCCGACACCCATGGCGATGGGAAAGCCTGTCAACAGGATAAGAAGACTCAGGAGCATAAGAATGGTTGTCAGCTCAGGACTCATGATTTCCCCCCTTGGCCACAAAAATGATGTTTCTCAGAAAATCCACCAGCCCCTGCAGGAAGAATAACACCAACCCTAAAACAATCGCCATGTTGAACGGCCCTAACAGGGGTCGCCATGCACTGGCTGATGAACGTTCTCCGTTAATGACCGACCAGATGGCATGGTTTCCGCACTTCCAGATCAGTACGCTAAACAGGGGGAAAAAAAGAAAAATATAGCAGATGATATCCATGATCGCCCTGCCCCTCCGTGACAAACGGCTGGACAGCAGATCCATTCTCACATGTCCGTTACAATAATGACAGTAGGCGGTTCCCAGGATAGCGTAGCTCCCATAGAGCATGATGGTCATGTCATACGCCCAGAAACTGGGGATGTTAAAGAAATACCGCCCTGTGATGTCGTAACCGATGGCGATCACAAGGATCACCACCAGGAAGCTCGCCCATTTGCCCACCAGATCGCTCGTGCGATCGATGACGTGAAAAAACTTTTCCATGTTGTCCTCTTCAGAAGGCGAAGGCCACTGCCCCATTATTTTTCTGAGGCAGCAGCCTGCCCTTAACACTTGAATTTTAGATGCGAATTAATGCGGAAGGTTGTAGATCTCATGATACGGGTACCACCTCTCGCCAAAGGCCTTCTGGGAATTCCAGACCTTGCCGAAAAACACGTCTTTGGCCGCCAGTTCATCCAAATATTCATGGGCCCATTTTGTAAACGTCTTGACCGTCTCTGGATCCATGGTCACAAAGGTTACCCCTTGCTTTTTGAGAAAGTCCACGGCCTCAATGTTTTTCTTTTCCATCCAGAGCCAGTTGTTCAGCCTCGTCTGGTCGACCGCGGCTTCCAACTGGGCCTTCAGGTCATCCGGCAGGTCATCCCAGGCTTTCTTGTTGATTACCAGTTCACACTGGGAAGTAGGTTGATGGATGCCCGGGAGCATTACATATTTGCAGACCTCCCAAATGCCCAGGGTCTTGTCAAAGGCGGGAATGCTGTATTCGGCCGCGTCCAGAACGCCTCTTTGCAGATTGGGCATAATTTCTCCACCAGGGACAAAAATCACGGACATGCCATGTTTTGCCAAAACATCCCCCATGAGGGGCATCATGCGCATTTTAATCCCTTTAAAATCGTCCACGGTTTTCAGGGGCTTTTTGGCCCACATGAAATCTTCCATGGAAATAGGATCACTCACAAGGACCTTTACCTTGTAGCCGTAGGTGTCATACATCTCCTGATACAGTTCCTTGCCGCCGCCCTCATTCAGCCACATCTGCATATCCAGGGGGTTGAACCCGCCGGGGACCGAGCAAAACAACGGGGAGACCGGGATTTTTCCCACCCATTGGCCCGCATACCCGTAATTTGCCTGGTACACGCCGTCGCTCACTGCCTTGATTCCCTCAAAGGGAGGAACCAGGGAACCGGCCGGATAGACTTCAAAGATCAGTCGTCCGTGTGTTGCCTTCTTAACGGCTGCCGCCAGACGGACCAAGGTGTCGTGGTACAGCATGCCTGAAGGCACAAATCCCTGTACTTTCCATTTGATGACTTTATCCGCTGCCAAGCCGGTGGAAGCCCACAGCAATACCATGGTGACGACCAGAAATACCCTCAATAAATTTCTCTTCATTTCAAACACCCTCCTGAATCGATGATAGTTTTATCTTGAACGTCAACAAATAAACCAGGCTGAACAGATCCACCTCCTTTCGTCGAAAAACTTCCCTACAGACCATGCCAAACCGTTTTTCTTATGCAGTGTCCTGTACAAAAAAAGATTAGAGTATTCATTACTACTACTCGCTGATTTTGTCAAATGTTGCTTTTGCCCTCTGGGATTCCCATAAGGATCAAAATAACAAGGTCGCCGAAAAAAACCCCGAGAGACCGGATCAGTCAAGCCACCTCTCCCGCCACATCTCCCACATGAGAAGCGCCCACAGACGATAGCAATGGTTGGCCCTGCCGGAAATATGCTCTTTAAGCTGAGTTTCAACGCATCCGGAATCAAAAAGCCCTTCCCTTTTTAATCGACTCACTGACAGGTAATCCGACAGCATTTCTTTCAGCTCGCCCCGAAACCATTTTTCTATGGGCACGCCAAACCCCATCTTCGGTCTTTCAAAGAGCGCCTCCGGCACATAGCGGGACAGCAGTCTTCTGAGCAGGTACTTTCCCTTGCCCCTTTGGTATTTCAGGTGATCCGGCAGGCAGGAGGTGAATTCCACCACCCGATGATCCAGGAGCGGCACACGAACTTCCAGGCTTACGGCCATGCTGGCCCGATCCACTTTGGTCAGCATGGCATCGGGGAGGTAGGTTTTCTGGTCCACCCGCATGAGCCTCGAAAGGATCGGCCAACCTTCCGTCTCCCTGAACGTTTCTTCATATTGACTTTCCACAAGGCCCCTTTGAAGGAGATCCAACAACATCTCTTTCGGCCAGACCTGGATGGTCATTCGGTAAAGAGACTGGATATCTCCCCCCTGCATGAGGACCACCAGTTTCTGCCATTTTTCAGGGAAATTGGCTACATTGAACCGCTGCGGGAGGCGCATTCGCCAGGGCATATAGCATCTTTCCACCCAGGAAACAGGGATTTTCGCCAGCGCCGACCCCAGAGGACCCCTGGCCTTTTCCGGGACCCGTTGAAAAGCCGCTGCCATGGCCCGGGTGCTCCAGTAACGTACGTATCCTGCAAATTGTTCGTCTCCCCCGTCTCCTGAAAGGGCCACCGTTACATGGGCACGGGCCAGTTGTGAAACCAGGAATGTGGGCACTGCGGACGCATCGGCAAAGGGCTCATCATAGATTTCCGGCAAGTGAGGAATGACCGCCAGCGCGTCTTTTGGACTGACATAAAATGAGGTGTGATCCGTTTTCAGATGCTCTGCCACTTTGGCGGCCCAGGGCGCTTCATTGAAACCAGGCTCATTGAAACCGATGCTGAAGGTTTTTACGGGGGCACTGCTCACCTTTTGCATCAGGGCCGCCACCATGGATGAATCGATTCCCCCGCTTAAAAGCCCCCCCAGAGGCACATCGCTGATCAAACGATCGGACACGGCCTCCGTCAAAAGGCGGTCCAGTTCCTCCAGCGCATCCTCTTCCTGTTGAATGGGCATCGGAGGATGACCTTGAAGGTCGGGTAGGCTCCAGTAGGGTTTTATCTGCAAACGGCCTTTGCGGAACCTGGCAAAATGGCCTGGTAAAAGCTTGAAAGTATTCTTAAAGACCGTCCTTGGGGCGGGAATATATTGGTAATGCAGAAAGAGGGGAACCGCATCATGGTCAAGGTCCTTGGGAAAGTCCGATAAGCCCATAAGGGCTTTTAATTCGGATGCGAAAAAAAGTTTATTTGACCCGGAAAAATAAAACAGGGGCTTGATACCCAGCCTGTCCCTGGCCAGGAACAGGCTCTCCTCCTTTTGGTCCCATAAGGCGAAAGCAAACATGCCGATAAATCGTTTCAGACAATCAATGCCCCAGTGGCAGTAGGCCTTGAGAACGACCTCAGTGTCGGTGTCGGTTTTAAAGGCATATCCCAATCCTTTGAGGGTCTTTCGAATCTCCTTGAAATTATACACTTCACCATTATAGACGATTCGAACCAGGCCATCGTCGCTCGCCATGGGCTGGCGGCCGGCAATCGACAAATCAATCACGGACAATCTTCGATGCCCCAGTCCTATGCCATGCTTTTCATCAAAAAAAAGGCCCGAATCATTCGGGCCGCGGTGGGACAACGTCAACAGGCTCTCGGGCAGAGATGCCTGCAACCAATCAAACTTGTCTTTTGAAATGAAACCCGCAATGCCGCACATACAAATTTACGCCTTTCCTTTACGCCTTGTTTTCGCCATAAACCTTTTGACAACTGTTCCATACCTGCCGCCATCGCGGGATTTCCAGCGGATCCACCGGAATGGAGCGGTGCCGCAGAATTCGATAATCNAGTCCTGCTGCAATGGCAAAAGTTTCGACCAGGGCCTTTATGATATTATTCAAAACGCCTGCGGCCAGAACGTAATTTTTGTCCAGAACCGATCGGATGAGCAATGCCCGTGAAGAATAATACCGGCTTTTTAAAATATTTACCAGGGACAGAGAATTCTTTTGATAACCCAGCAAAATATGGGGCAAACAGGCAAAACAACTGCTTCGGTAAGTCCTCAACAGGAGTTCCTGGTCCTGGGATTTGTTCATGTCAACCCGGTAGGGATGTTGACGAAACCATTCCGTTCGACCCATCCAGGTGGGATGGGCAAAATAGAACCCGGACGTTGGGCGACTGGAGATTTCCCGGTGGGTTTGCTTGAAGGTGTAGGTTCCGATGACCCTTCCCCCTTCTGCAAAAATGATAATACGACTGGCCAGCAGATCAATCCCGGGGTGGGTTTCCAGATATGCCGCCTGTTTCGCCAACCGTTCGGGATAGGCCAAATCACCGCAGTCCATGCGTGCGAAGTATCCTCCACGGCTCAATGCGACACACTGGTTCAGGCGAGTGGGAAGCTTCCTGTTTCGTCCATCTGAATACACCCTGATCCGCGAATCATCGATATCCCGGGCGAGCCGCACCGTTTGGTCCGTTGAACCATCATCCATAAGAATCAACTCCCAATGTTCATGGGTTTGGTTTTGAAGGGAACGGATGGTGGGTAGAAGCGTTTTCTCACCGTTGAAGACGGACATGCCGATACTGATCAGGGGCTGCTGCAATTTATTGCTCCGGAAACATGCGGCCGGGCCAGCCCGATGCCGTAAAGGTCTCTTTGCCGAAAAAACGCCAGCTTAACTCGAAGACCAGTCTTCGAGCGGCGCGGGGGCCGCGCACTTTCCCCCAAACCAACATGGCGGGAAACACAAGCGCCTGCCGCAGGAATCGTAAACCGAAATTCATGCCGTGGGCCCGCAAGAGTTGATCAAAGGAAGTCCGCAACGGCGTTGCCTCGTTTACCGCCCCGTGGCCCTTTGCCGAAAGAGCAAAGTCAATGACCTCTTTTAAGCGGATTTTATAGGTATGATCCGACAGGGTTCGTTCATAACCGGCTATGGCTATTTTATCCCGTTTTTCAAAATGGGAAAGGTGATATTTGATTTTTTCCGCAAGTTCCTTGGTATCGTGAAACACCTCGATCTCCCGGCCGATATCATAAACGGCCTCAAGGCCGGGGGTGTATTCAGTCAGCAGAAATCCCCCGGCTCCCGGGACTTCAAAAGTCCTGGCTTTGAGCTGATTCCCACCCCTACCGCTTGCATTGGAAAAATTGAGGCTGATCACAGATTTGCGCATAATTCCCGGGATGTCTCGGGCGGCTACAGGACCGGAAGGCCATCCATGCCCGAAACACAACACCTCCACGCCAAGGGACTTTAGATGCTTTATTCGATGTCTTCGGTTTCCATGGGCCGCACCAATAAAAGTGACAGGGTAAATACACTCTTCCGCCTTTATTGGGGCTGCCGGGTTTTCAGCATTGGCTGCCCATTGGGTCAGCAGTACGTTGGCAATTCCGTCCCGATGATACAAGGGAATGGTTTTGGCGTAGGTGGTTGTCATGGCATGGTAGACTTTTCCGATAAACCGCGAGACTTCCCGGTATTTCCAGGAATCGTCGGTGGACCAGCAGATGGTTGCCACCCCACTATTGTCTTTTATAATGTGAAGTGTTTCAATCCATATTTCATAGTTGAGCTGAACGGCGATCATCACATGGGGCCTTTCACGTTCGATGACGTTCAGCAGATTTTTATTTAATTCTCCGAAATTTGGGTAAAAACGCCGATCCCATGATTCAAAATGGATCACTTCATGGCCCAGGTTTTTGAGGGAAGGCACAAAGGCGGCATACTCCGTTCCCAGTCCCCGGGACGGATCCCCGTATTGATGTTTTCCAAAAACACACAGGATCTTCACGGGTTAACCTTGATGTCGGACTGTGTCTGGTTATGCCTCAAAACGCACATACACATCCCCAAAGAGTTCGGCATTTCTGTGTCCGTTCAGGATGCCGATCATTTCTTTTGGCGTTACCCAGCTTGAAAGGGCCAGCGCCATGGTTTCTCCCACGGCGTAGTTCAATTGGATTTTCCCTAAACTCGACAGGTGTTGAATGCACTGATAGACGGCGTCCATGAATTCGGGGGTAAATTCCAGGGAGAGCGTTCCCGAAGGCGCAGTTAAACCCTTTACCACAGGGTATTCATATCCTTCCACATCAATCTTCATGAATGACGGCATACCGTTCTGCCGGATCAAATTGTCCAGGGTGGTCATCCGCACCATCTGCTTTTTTCGCCATGTGGAATCCCCAAACCTCCCGCTTTCCGTCACTTTTCTAATCCATTCATGGGAAAGGGAAGACAGGGTGTTTTCATCGCTGATCATCATTTCGGCTTGCCCGGCCTTTTCTCCAAGGACCTTTTGAACCAGAACCACCCGTTGGTCATTTCCAAAATGCTTTATGAGGAAAGCCATGCATTGCGACTGGGGCTCAACCGCAACCACCCGTGCCCCAAGCTTAAGGAATATCCGCGTTCGGTTTCCCATGTTTGCGCCGATGTCAAAACAGAGGTCTCCGGGATTTATGAACTGGCGGTAAAAATCGACCATTTCCTGGTCCTGTTCCGTCCAGCGCCTCATGGTCCGCTCAAACCTTGCAGTCTTCACAATGGGATAAAGAAAAGAATGTCTGATTGCCCTTTTAATCCATTTCATGAAAATTTCTGCTTGTTAGGGTTGCTGACATGTAAGGGGTTATTGGACCGGCTTTCTGAAATGAAAGAGCCCCAGGGCATAAACCATATCCAGGGTTTCGTCCAGGTTTCCCGATTCCACAAAACGCCCGGCATCGTTTACATATGAAAATGCCGCCAGGTCCAGGCCCCGCAATGCGCCCGGAATATCAGCGGCCCTGAACACGTAACCGCCATTAAAAAAGAGCGCCGGTCGCCCCACGGGAACGGAAAGCAGCAGGTTCCCCTTGGGCGCCGCAATCCGTTGCAGTTCCAGCATGCCTTTCCAGCAGCCGTCAGGGTCCAATGGATCCCCATACCGACCCAGTCCCAGGTGCTCGATCACATGCAGGCATGTGAGGGAAGGGATGCTTGAGTCCCGAAACGGAAGTCGAAGGATATCCCCTGACAACCTCTGATAGGATGCAATTTCTATTTCGGGCGGACGAAACTCCATTTGAACGACAGGACAAAATGCCGACAACTGGGCCGCGAAAGGCACATGGGAGGCGATATCCACGTGATGTCCCACAGGCGCTGATTTCACAATTTTATGGGTGGCCCAGTAGGCCTGATAAACATAATGGGGGTCAAAAACACTTTTCTTTTTCCGCTCAAACAATACCGGCAAGGTCCGGATGGGGTAGTCCCCGCGGTATTCCCGTTTAAACCGCTCTTTGTCTTTCATGTAAGCAGCGATCTCGGAAGGCGCACAAAGGAGATTCCTCGGGTCCACCAATTCCTTGAAATTTTTAAGCAGCACTGAAAAGCGGAGTTTCATTTGATGGGGCCCTTGTTCCTTTAATGGCTGTGACATGGTATCCAAAGCACAGGGTATTTATCTCTTTTTGGCTGGGATGCCGTTGTTTTATATAATGATAAAGAAAAGCAGGCAACAGGGCCATGAGGGCAAAAATGCCTTCGTATCGGATGGATCGTGTTTCCTCGACCATGAGCCAGGCGTGATAACTGCCGACGGGCGTAATGGCAATATCCTGAAAGCCGTGTTCCTTCAAAATGAGCGCCAGGTATCGGTCGCTGAACCCGCTGTAATAGAAGTAGGGATCCATGTGACGGAGGGCGTTTGCCGGCACTGTGAGAATGAATGTCCCGCCCGGTTTCAACAACCTTGAGAATTCCTTTACCGTTCGATTGGGATAAGGAATATGCTCAAATACCTCCGTGCATAAAATCGCATCAAAGATCGCATCTTTTTCATCGATCTCCCAAATATTTCCGGTGTAATCAAGCCTTCCGTACACATAAGCATCCTTTTCCGCTGTCAGAGAATCTTTTTCATCTTTTTCATACCGTCCAAAGTCCTGTGCATAATATTTNAGGCGCTTGCAGCAGTCGCGATATGGCTGCCTGCCGCATCCGGCATCCAGAATTGCAGAGTTTGCCGGAAGAAGGTTTAACTGTTCTTCGATCCAGTCGTTGCGCCGGTATTCATTGTTCAGAAGCTTTTTCAGCTTCATTAAGGCTCTTTTCAATGGGGTCATCAGGAATTGCCTCCTCTCATTCCATCATTTTGGCCCTGATTGTGAGCAGGCAGTTTTGATCCACGGGTTAATCGAATTCCGATGCCCATAAACCATGCTGCATAAACAAACCCTGAAATGCCCAAGCCCCATACCACGCCTTCAGGTCCGTACATCTTTGACAAAAAAAATGTAGAGACGGCGGCAACAACAGCGGAAACAACGATGGGGAAAATATATTGCTTGGGCCGTTTTGCCAGCAGGCCAAAACCTGAAAAGATCTGGCCAAGGTAAAAAAGCGCCCAGGCCGAAGCCAGGCCCGGCAATAGGGCTGAAAATGCCACATATTTGAGATTGCTTGTGAGAAGGACAATTCCATAATGAAAAAAAATGAAACAAAAAATGATCGCAACAGCCCAGACAATATAAAGCCCGGTCATCAAATAGAGCATCCCATTGGCGGATCGAACCGAACCAGGGCAATTCAGATTGCCTGCCCTCTGGTATGCGATGGGAATAATGAGGTTGCTCAACAAATTGGCGCCAAAAATAAGGGGGTATGCCGCCAGAACGGATATGACCGAAAAAGCGCCCACCACATCAACGCCATGGAAAGCTTGAAGGGACCATCGATCACAGGATTGGTGAACCCACCCGATGATCCCCCAGATGCAAAATGGCCATGAAAAGGCGAGGATTTCTTTTCCAAGATCAGCCGCTCCCAATGCATCGATTCCCCTTTTTTTTTGCCCCGCAACCGAAGGGATAAACGATACAGAACGAAAGGTCTTTTTGTAAAAATGTTCCACCACAAAGGCCGCCAGAACAGCGGTAACAGCGTATCCCAGGATTACGCAATCCGCATTCGAAAACAGGGCGATTACGAAAAACAGGGCGACAACCGGCTTCATAACCGCAGTGCCTGTATTGACAAGGGCGACAATTTTGCGATTTCGCGCCGCCAGAAACACCGAAAGCCTGAGGCCAAAATATCCCGTTACGCCCCCTGTAATCAACGAAAGGGTTATTAACACGACCCATCGATGCCATCCCGCGGCAGCGGAAATGGCGAACAACATCAGGCTCACGCTTACCATGAGAAAGGTCAGGCGCCCGGCAAAGCGATCGGTTACGAGCACAAATTCATCGGCCTGGCCCCGATCTTGACATATGGCCCAGAAACGCATAAACCCTTGGCCAAGGGGACCGAAAATGTTCGATCCCACAAGGAGCACGACCGTGTTTGCCAAGGCCATTCTACCGAATTCGGCCGGATCAAGGACATGGGTCAGAATTTTTACGCCGAGAACGACTCCCATGGCTGTGCCCAATTGTCCGACAAATACCCAGAGGGCCTCGGATCTCAGACCGAATATGCGCCGCGCCCATGATGTTATTTCCAAATCAGATACCTACTGCCGCTGCAACAGAATGATTCTGCCCGTATCAGGGTGATACCACGATCCTATTTTGACAAAATCTCCCTCCCTTGCTTTCTTCAGGAATAAGGCGCCGTCTCCCGGCCATCTCTTTTCCGTCCACAGAAGGTACTTAATTTCCTTCTCTTTGAAAAATTCCAAGGATTTCTTGTACCCATGGGCAACCATAGAGGGAAAATTGCTGTATGGATGGGGACATGGGGCCCCCGGATAGTCCAAGTTGGCGTAGAAGGAAATCCATCTCAAGATATCTGCATGGGCTGCGATTTTTATTTCCGCTCCATTTCCTTCTCGCTGCGAAATGACCTCCCCGATCTGTTGGAAAACCACCTTGTCCTCTTCACGGGATTTCAGGGTTTTTGGGAGGGCAAAGGCGAGAACAGCCATAAGAAGTATAACGAGAGCGGTATTCAGGCTGCATTTGAATCGGCGTTGCAGGTAGATCGCTGTTTTCTCCATTCCGAATCCCAGGAACACGGACCCGGGGATAATGAAAAGGGCAAAAAAACGGTCCGGAATGATCCATGTCTCGATAGTGTGCAGATACAGAACCGCGAGGGTTGCCCCACAAAGGACCAGGAGGTAGCAAAGCCTTCCATCCTGTTTAATTCTGCTTTTCAGACCGACAAAACCCGCGGCAAACACGAAAAAAAAAGGATAAAATAAGGCCTTTACGAGCGAAGTAAGAATGACTCCCAGCGCGATAAACCAGGTCAGACGCCTTGCCCTCTGAAGAAAAAAATCAACAATGCCGGGCTCCGGTTGGTTGATCAGCTGGGATAACTCCTCTCTGAGTCCGGCATAGGCAAGGAATGGGCCATGGAGTTTGTCTGCTATTCGGTCGGATCGCAGAATCGTCCTGACAGGCAGATCCATTTGGATCAGCACAGGAATAAGCAGGAGAGCCAGGAGAACCAGCGGCATGCAGAAAAAGGCAAGTCGACCAAATTTGTTGTCCTGTTTTGAAAAGAGAATGGCGCCTGCGGAAATTGCAATGAAGAGAATGGCTTCCATTCTTGCCCAGCTTGCCATAAGAAAAAAGAAGCAGCTCAGGATGAGGAGAAAACGGCCTTTTCCACCATCCATCTGTTGTACGAAAAAAGCCAGTCCCATGGCCAGAAAAAACCAGCAGACAGGGTCTTTGAGCACGTCCGCGCTCTTGTCTATGAATACCGGAATGAGCGCGAAGATCAGTGTTCCAAATAGGACAAACGGTTCTTTCACGAAGCGCTTCAAGAGGAAGAAAATCGGGAACAATGTGGAAAAACCGAAAAAAAGCGATACTATTTTTCCGGCAATCAGCCAGTCATGAACAATGGTATAGGTTCCGGCGATGAAAAAGGGAAGGACGGAAATATAGGACAGATAGCAGGAGACAAGGGCATCCCTGTTTCCATAGTACAGAGCCCTTGCCTGATGGATATATAATACTCCGTCTGAATTAATGATATGGGTATTTTGGAATACGAAGATTCGTACAGCGAGACCGAGCAGGAATACCAGAAAAATATGAGGCAATATAGCCCTGTTTTCAAGAAAGGCTGTATCTTTCAGAATGGTCTTGGGATATGAATCGGTCATCGGGATAACGTGTCCTTCACTGGTGCGAAGACTGAGAGTCCGGTACAAGGGACTTGTTGGAATTCAATCTATTTCGGTTCATCGCATTGTATGTGCTGCTAAGAATCCTTACAAAACGTATTGAAACAGGATAACACTTTTTCCCTCAAGAGAGAAGGGGGGAAGTGAGATGGGGAAGCATTTTTATCAAAGACAAAAGTTGGTGATTATGAATGGCCCTGGAGAGGTGTACAGGTGGTTGAAAAAACGCGGGATTCCCACCTATTGCCTGGACTACGACAGGCCTTTTCAACTCTGGAACCTTTTGCCTCCGGACTGCCGGTTATAGCAACCCGGATTGGAGGAACAAAAGACCTGGTTGTCCATGAGCAAACAGGCCTCCTGGCAGACCCTGCCGACAGCAGTGAACTGGCAGAGAAAATTGGTTATGCCATGGACAACTATGAAAAAATGCAGGAGCTTGCAGAAAGTGCCAGGGAACACCTTCTTTCAACCTATTCCCATCCCTCTATAAGAGATGTCTATTTTGAGCTCTATGAATCCCTGGCGCCCTGAGGACGAAACCAGTTATGTGCTTTTTGCATAATTTGCCACTTCAATTAGATTGCTGTCCGGATCTCTGAAATAGAAGGAAATAATTGCCCCAGTTGCTCCTGTTCTTGCCACTGGGCCTTCGAGTATTTCTACCCCATTACTCCTTACATGCTCCATAGCCACGTCTAATCTGGTTTCAGTTATAAAACAGAAGTCCCCAGAACCTGGAATTGGCTTATTCGCTTTTGGCTCAAATTCTTGACCTTGTTTATGGAGATTTATTTTTTGATTGCCGAATCTTAGCGCAACTCTATCTTCACCAAATATTTCTGCAACCATGCCAAGAACAGACTCATAGAACTCAACCGTTACGTTAATATCCTTAACCGTCAGGACTATGTGATCAATGTTGGTTATGTTCATGATTTCCTATTCCGAATATCATTTATTTCTATGGAATTTCGACAATCATACCAAAGTTTCTGACAGATATTCAACAAAAAGGCACTACCCCGAAATGCCCTGGTGGGAGGGGTTAGGGGAGGAGTCAGAGGCGGAAAGGATGCGGCGTTTGGGTAAACGGTGACTGCACCAATAGGGTTCTCAGCGGCAGATGGAGAAACAGACAATTATTCGATTACAGGCATTTGAATCGGATACATCCTTGCGCCCTTTTCATTTTTAAGATATATTCTCGATACTTTTTGCCGTTTCGGCAGGCTTGTTTTTGAAACATCCTCTATCCTGAGCTAAATCGTTGGAGCATGCCGGCAGTGTTCTTCCCCTTGCGCTGCTTTAATAGAGCTGAACAGATAACCCTTGTCCTTAGAAAGATGACAATATGAGAAAACTTAATCCCGAACATATATCGGCGGTCGCTAATGGCGTGAACCGCTGCCCCTATTTCAGTCTGCTTTCCATGGGCATTGTTTCGCTTGGCCCCGGCCGGTCTCTATTGAAAATCGAGGTCTCGGAGAAGCACCTCCAGCCCTATGGCCTTGTCCATGGAGGCGTTTACTCATCCCTGATTGATGCCGCCTGTTTCTGGGCAAGCTATACCGAAGTGGAAGAACCGGCAGGATTAACCACTGTGGAGATGAAACTGAACTATCTTGCCCCGGCATCTAATGGGATTTTCATGGCGGAAGGGGAAGTCATCAAAACCGGCAAGAGCATCTGTTTGAGCAAGGCCGTCATTAAGGACGGGGAAAATGGAAGGCTTCTGGCCCACGGGACCGCGACCATGATGGTCCTTGAATCCATGCAGTTGGAGGGGCAGTCCCTTCTGCCGCCCAAGTTTCTGGATTGAAAGTCCCATGTTGGTGAGGACGTCTTTGCGTTCCCACGCTGGATCGTGGGAACGAGGTGATCCAGAGGTTTTTATGTGAAAGTTGACGGTTTCCAGTTCACGGTTTACGGTTGAATGTGTGCTATGGCACTCACTTCTTTAGATAAAAACGACTCTACACTCGAAACTTTCATGACCCGTTATGATAACATGCAACCTGGTTCTTATGGGGTGTGAATCAAGACTGTTGGTAATTTAGCTTAAATTTATCCAGGTGTCAGGTGTCAGTGTTCAGGTTGGGTTTCTGTCCTTACGTTCCTCTCTCCTGACACC
>DUZB01000016.1 GCA_013349725.1 Deltaproteobacteria bacterium
TTCATTTTCAACACCTTTTTGATACAATTATGAAGAAAATCTAAGATAAAAAACCCTAAATTCAGATAGTTATAGAATCCAACTGTATTCTGACGCTGTAGGGAATAAAATTGAGCTCAAAATTAGAATTGCTGTTTCCCTAATTCCTGCTTTGACATCCAGAGTCTTATTGTTTATGTTCCCTTCTTTATCACAGTATCCGTTAATCGGAAAACCTGAAATTGATGGAATATACCAGAAAACCGTATCCTGTTTAAATTTCCGGGCTTGGATTTGCATTCAACAGGGAAAAAACCTTATGACTCCATTGGTAACCGGACGCTACACGCAGGACATCGGACACTGGACATCGGACATAGGAGACAGCATGCACAAGACCATTGCGGTACTGGAAGGCGACGGCATCGGACCGGAGATCGTTCGAGAGGCCATAAAAGTGCTGAGGGCCATCGAAGAAAAATATCATCACACTTTTATCTTGAATCATGCCCCGTTTGGCGCAGGAGCCTATTTTACCGATGGCTCAACGTTTCCTCAGAAAACGAAGGAAATCTGCGATAAAGCGGATATCATTATCAAAGGCCCCGTGGGACTTGCCGTCGAGGAGATGCATGCCATTCCCCAGGAACACCGTCCTGAGGTCGCGGCCATTCTGCCACTGCGAAAACGCTATGACACATTCGCCAATTTCAGGCCGGTAAGATTGCCCCGATCCCTTGCATCCTTTTCCCCATTAAAACCGGAAATCATCGGCGATGGGATTGATATCCTGATGATACGGGAACTCGTTGGCGGAATTTATTTCGGGGACAAGACGGAAGGGGCCTCAACCGGGATGAAATATGCCCGGGACGATTGCACCTATACGGAAGAACAGGTCCGGAGGATTTCACTCGTTGCCCTCAAGGAAGCCCGAAAAAGGGGAGTAAAACTCACCAATATCCACAAAGCGAACGTACTCGCCACCTCCCGGTTCTGGAGAGAAGTTTTCGAAGATGTGGCGAAGGAATTTCCCGATGTTCCCTGCCAGTCCACACTGGTAGACAGCGCCGCGTACTACCTCGTGAAGAATCCGACCCAGTTCAACGGGGTGATGCTCCTGGAGAACATGCAGGGAGATATCCTCACCGATCAGGCGGGCGGGGTCATCGGCTCTCTGGGGCTCATGCCCTCCGCATGCATGGGCCCGAAAAAAAGCTACGTGGAACCGGCCCATGGATCAGCGCCGGATATCGCCAATAGGAATATGGCCAATCCCTATTCCATGATCGGCAGCATTGCGATGCTCTTCGACGAATGCCTTGGCCTCCAGGAGGAGGCGCAGGATATCTGGAACGCCCTCTTTCGTGTATTTGAACAAGGATTTACCACAAAGGAATTGGCAAACGGCGCCCACGCACAGGGAAAGATCCTCCAGACAACCGAATTTGGCGATACGGTTGTGAAGATGACTCAACAAGAGTGTTCCTGATGAAGTGGGGCAGTACCGGCTTAAGAATTCTCTGTTTGGAAAATGACCGGGTAGAATCCGGAGATACTCTGAATGAAGGGAAATTTACGGTTTCCTCATTTTCTCATCAGAACTACATGATATGTTTGTCAGGCGAGTCCTTTCGGCGACGGATCACCCGTGTCCCGGGCGGGGTGTATTTCTTGACCGTTTGTTCTTCCTCCCGGGCCTTGTCATCAAGGGCGATCAGTTGACGTAACTGGGCTTCAATCTTCCTCATTTTTCCTTCTTCCATAATTTTTCCTTCTTCGATAATAAAAGTTTTTTCGTTCTTCTTCCGGTCGGGACATTCCCAACCGCTAAGATCCTGCAAAAGCAGGAAGGTGGCCGGCGGCAGACAAAATCTTTGTGCCCTGCGCAGGATTTTTCTGAATTTGACAAAGCACTCTTATTCAGACGTATCCAGCAGGGTTAACGTTGCCGCTTCCCTTTTGATTTTTTAAATTTAAAAAGTGTTTTCCCGCAAAGAGTTTCGTTCCCGATGGGAGATTTTAAAAATTGCACCCCGCAGAAGGGGATGCTCCAGGCCTTGCCTCTTTTCAAAGGCTCATTTCCAAAAAACGCAGGGGTTTAACGCAACAGAATCGTTAAAACTGAGGTAGGCAAACCAGATGAGAGAATACTGCCCCGCTTGGAGTCCACTGTATTCCTTTTTGTAAATTCATAGCCGATCCACAGTGCAGGTTCTCCTTTATCTCAGATTTTCTGGATATGCAAGACTAAAATGAAGGTTCTGAAAAAAAAGATCACATCAGAACATAGCCATCGTATAGCGTTCTGTCAATCCTGTTCCACAATCCCTGGCCCAGACCCGGGCATTCAAGGCAGTAGCGACAAACTTTTATCTGAACAAAATACCCCATTGTCAGCTTCGAATCTTATGAGTCGCGCCAGGGCAGGCCGAAATGCCTTATTCTGACTTTCCTACCCTGCGAAGAATCGCATAAGGCTGCAAAGGGATAGGAAGCACGATACTCTGTGAGTTGTTAGCAAATTCCACTTGCCGGCCAAGGCTTGTGGTGAGAAGTTCGGGCATTTTTACGGTGGTAAGTTTCCCGTTCGGGGAAAGCACCTCAAGCTCTTCCCCACCCGCGATGGAATTTCTTACACGCACAACTTGTTTTCCTTCCATGGTTTCTTCCGTGACATTTCCCACGAAAACAGATTCCGATTGGGATGTGCTGCTCTCTCTTGAATAATCGCTGTCATCGATTTTCCCTTTCATGAAACCGGTTGAGTAACCCCGGCTGGGGATCCGTGTGAGAAGTTCAAGCCCCTGCTCGTGCGAAAATTCTTTTCCGTCAAGGACCTGTCTGTAAAAAGAAACCACCGTGGCAATGTAGTGAATCGATTTCATCCGTCCTTCAATTTTGATGGAATCCACACCCGCTTTCTCAAGATCTGCAACAAATTCAAAAAGGGCCAGTTCCTTGCTGTTGAAAAGATATAGCCCTCTTTCGTCTTCAAAGACCGGCATGTACTGTCCGGGCCTGGTCTCTTCCACAAGGGCATATTTCCATCTACAGGGCTGCTTGCACTCACCACGGTTTGCACGAAAGCCGGCCAGGTAGTCGCTGATGGCGCATCTGCCGGAATAGGAAAAACATACTGCGCCATGGATAAAGGTCTCTGTCTCAACCCGCCCGTTGGTGGCCTTCTGGATCTCCCGGATCTGCTCAAAGGAAAGCTCTCGTGCCAGGTTCACTCTTTTGGCGCCCAGTTCCCCGTAAGCGAGCACGGTCTGGTAATTCATGGTATTGGCCTGTGTGCTGATATGAAGGGCTGCCCGAAGATCCATTTTTTTCAGTTCCATGAGCAGCCCCAGATCAGAAACGATCAGGGCGTCCACCCCCATCTCATCCAGCGTAACGGCGGTCTTTCTGAGAGAATCCACCTCATTTGAAAAGGGATAGATGTTCAGCGTAACATAGCCCCTTTTCCCACGGGCATGGAGAAACGAAAGTCCTTCGTCGGCATCCTCAAAAGAGAAATTTCCCGCGAAGCTCCTCAGAGAACCGAATTCAGTCCCGAAGTATACGGCATCCGCACCGTAGACAGCAGCCCATTTCAGTTTTTCCAGGTTACCTGCAGGCGCCAGAAGTTCCATTTAATGACTCTCCATTCTTTCTCAAATATTATGAGATTGTTTTCCGGGCAAATCCTTCGCGAGGGCAACATGGATCGTGACGCCTTTTCTACTGCCGGATTCAATCTGGACGTTCCCCCCATGTCTTTCCGCGATCTCTTTCACGATGGCCAGTCCCAGTCCGGTTCCCTGAACCCCCCGAGAGGACTCAAAGCGCTGAAACATCCCCCAGATTCTGTTCGAGACTTCTTCCTGAATCCCAATCCCGTCATCCATTACGGAAAAGATATGGAATTGATCCGTCTCTGCGTAGACGATATCGATTCGGGTAAGTCCTTCCCCGCCGTATTTCAGGGCATTGTCCACGAGGTTGCGCAGAATTCTCAGCAGGCAAAGCCTGTCCGCACGGATCTCCGGCAGATTCTCGGGTTCAGACCAGTTGATCCGGCGAACCTCTAACGGGGCGGAAAACTCCTCTCTTATTGTCTGGAGGATCTCTTTCGGATCCACCCTTTCCGCATGCAAGGGCATCTCCTTTGTGGAAATGTACAGATTGATCTGATCAACCAGGGATACAATCTGTTCAGCCGCCTTCAGGATCTGATCGCAATAGGTTTTTCCTTTCTCACCCAGGGCGCCCTGATACCGTTTATGCAGGAGTTTTGTGAGCCCGTAAATCCCAATCACGGGGCTCTTCAAGTCGTGTGAAACGGAGTAAGAGAACTGTTTTATCTTCTCTGAACTTTTCCGAACCGCTTCTTCCATCTCTTTGCGATCGGTGATATCAAGCATCATCGATTGTTTAAATATTCGTCCGTCTGCATATCGGATCGGTGTATTGACCACATAGAACCAGTGTTCGTCTTTCGGGCTCAGAAGTTCCCACCGGACGGTTTCTCCCGAAAATACCCGTTCGTTAACGCACCAGGGGCAGATGCTATCCCGTTCATGAATCGCCTTGTAGCATAATTTGCCCGTGCCGTCATAGCCGGTGCGCTCTATGAACCGCTGGTTCATGTATTCTACGCGATAATCGGGGGAGCAGATATAGATGAACCCGTCAAATGCCTCCACCATGGCCCGATATCGGATTTCACTTTCCTGAAGCGCCTTCCGGGCCTGGTTATATTCCGTAACATCCCGGATAATGCCCTGATACCCAACGATTTCTCCACTTGGAGAGCGGCATACGGTAGACGTAAGGAGGCATTCCATGACCTCCCCGTTTTTTTTCCTCAATTTCACTGGGAAGTTCTTCAGGGCGGAACTTTTTTCAATCTCTTCCCTGAATCTATCCCTTTCTCCGGGATTGACGTAAAGCTCTCGCACATCAATTTTTCCGATCATCTCCCCTCTGGTATACCCGAAAAGCTCCAGCCCGGCCTGATTGGCATCCATGAAGATCCCTTCCCGGCTGGTGATATAAATGGCGTCCCGGGATTCATTGAACAGGGTTCGGTATCTTTCTTCACTCCTCAGAATGGCCTCCCTGGCAAGTCTGCCCTCGGAGGCTTCTTTTTCCAACACCCTTATTCTTTTCTCCAGCTCTTCATAGGTCGGATTTTCGTTCATCACAAAACCTCCGTTCAGCAACGGGCATCCGTTTTAAAAATTTCGGAAATCAGGCAAAACGGATTTCGGGAAAACTGAGAGATGCCTAAGTTGTACGCTAACTTTTCAAGCAAAGACACGTGGCCACAAAGGAATGATTCAAAACCAAACAAACGGAAAGTATTTTTTTTATACTCTCTAATGCATCATAAGTCAATGAAAAGCATCCCGCGCTCTAATAATTTAATACTGTAATATTAATGAGATATAATTCATACCACGCAGAATATTCTCCCCCCGGAAAATGGGAAACCAGGTGCGCCTGAAAGGTTTTGCATGACAGAAGCAGGCATTTTAAGCTTGAAATATTTTTTTAACTATGCGAGCTGTTCGGTAGATTTTCATTGTTTCACCGCAGGCTCGGAGGTACATGGGGGCTTTTTCATGTTTTGCCCTGAGCATTTAAACATTCAAAAAAGGAACGGCGATTTCTCTGTGGCTTCTTGAGGTGGCATGAGAGTTGAAGAAGCAAAAGAAGCGTGGCCTTCCGGGATTGTGGAATACGAAATCCCGGGGGGCTGGACCGTCCTGGCCGGAAAAAATGATGCGGTCAATGATCTGTTGACCTTCAAACTGGCCAGGTCCAATGACTACTGGTTTCATGTGCACGGTATGCCCGGGAGCCATGTCCTGCTCAGGGCGAGGCCTGGGGTAGATCCTGACCGCAAGACGCTCAAGGATGCCGCAGCCATCGCCGCTTTTCACAGCAAAGCCCGGACAGGAGGTGTTGTTCCCGTCTCTTGCACCATGGCCAGATATGTTACCAAGCCCCCGGGGGCGAAGCCCGGCACGGTCCAGATACGGAAGGAATCGGTCCTGAAAGTTCGCCCCGGTCTTCCGGAAGGATCTTCCGTCATTTCTCCCAGATAAGCGCAGGTCTTCTTAGGAATGGGTTCCTGAATACTGAGAAGATCGAGAACGGCAAAAACAGGGGCCTCCCGCCAGTGCCACCCCAGTCGCACCGCTGCAGTGTTCAGTTCCTCCCTGGAAAGTGCTCCATCCAGACCCAGGGTAGCAAAAAGCCTGCTGAAATTCATCACAACAATTCCTACGTCCGCTTCGTCTCAATAAGTTCATCCATCTACCGGCCATACGATCTTCCTTTCCATTCCGATCCTTTTCCCTGCCAGAAACGGATCGCCGAAGTCCAGGTCATGGCAAGAAAGAGNGTCCCCACAAGAGGAAGCAGCAGGGCCCACCATCGGGAAAATCCGTAAAAAGTCAGGACGGGGAGATAGGTCGCGATCATGGCCAGAAGGGCGCATAAAGAAACTCCTTTCATTGCGGCCCCGGAGAAGAGCAGGCCTGCAGCCGGCGCCCAGAATANGACGACCATGATGAGAGAACAGAGAAGAAGAAGGATGATCGAATACCGTAGCTGATTGAATGCCGTCCGGGCTACCATGTTCCATATGGTGTCCAGATGCTTGTAGACGCGAATGCTGCAAACGGTGTGGGAAAGGCCGATCCAGGTCCTGTAACCGGCTTTTTTAACCTGTCCGGCCAGGGCGCAATCGTCAATCAAACGGCCTTTCACGGAATCAAACCCTCCGATCTTTTTAAGGGCCTCTGTTTTCATGAGGATACACCCTCCCGCAGCTGCCGCAACCCAGGGAAAACGGGAATTGGACAGGCGGAACGGGTAGAGAAGTTTGAAGAAATAGATAAAGGCCGGCATCAGCAAACGTTCCCAGAAACTATGCATCCGAAGGGAAGCCATAATGGAAATAAAATCAAGGTCGCCTTCCCTCATCTTTGATTTGAGAGCGGAAAGAACACCCGGTTTGAGTTCTATATCCGCATCCAGGAGGAGCACGAGATCCGTATGCACATGTTCCAGCCCCTGGTTCAGGGCCCAGAGCTTCCCGCTCCATCCGGAAAGAGGGGGCTGTCCATGGACAATCAAGAGATTCACTCCTGCAGTCTCTTGAGCGACCCGAGACGTTCCGTCGGTGGATTGGTCGTCCACAAGAACGACATGGATTCCGTTACCCTGTACGGCAACGCCTGCCAGGGTAGCTCCAATCACCTCCGCTTCATCCCTTGCCGGAATCAGGACGGTTATGCTGCTCAAATCCTCCTTTTGCGCCCCCGGTGCAGCATGGAGGACCTCTCTGGTGGACCAGGGGCGCCACGGCGCAGCCAGGATGGCGACCCATATAAAAGCGCCCACAAGAACAAGAATTGTCAGCATTGAACCTGCCCCCCGGAAGGCTTCCTGATTTCGCCTTCCAGCTGTTTTGGGAGGGCGAGATAATGGTTTCCTTCTTTAAGCTTTTTTCTTTTCAGGCAGCCCTTGCCATAAATGACGCATTTTCGGGAAAGCTCGGCCATGGCTTCTTCCGTTTGCTCCAGGTCGAGAACCCCGCTCTTCAGGAGTTTCACGATCGCCTCAATCCTGAACCGGTCCATTCCCCTGTACCTGGAGGAAAGTTGATCCGGATGCCCTCCTTCTTTCACCACGTGCCACTCCTTGATCAGAGGCACGGGATAGCGACAGGCAATCCTCAGCCAGAGATCATAATCCTCACAGGCTGGAAGCGACTCATCAAACCGCCCCACTTCTTCAAGGAGCGATCGTTTTACCATGACAGCGGAAGGGCTGATAAGACACAATTTCAGGGAAGGGATAAACAGATCGCCTGTGGGCTTCCGGTGTTTTTTTGCCGGGTTTGCAAAATGGCCGTTCCGGATCCATATCTCTTCCGTCTGGCAGATGACGGCCGCTGGCTCCGTGGAAAAAAAGTTCATCTGTCTTTCCAGTTTTCCCGGCAGCCAGTAGTCGTCGGAATCTAAAAAAGCGATAAAAGGGGAATCCGTGTTCTGTATGCCGGTGTTCCTCGCAGCGGAAACGCCTCGGTTCTTTGCGTGGTCTATCCGCCTGATTTGCTTTCCGAATTGCTTCAGAAAAGTCCGGGTATCATCGTCAGACCCATCATCCACCACCACAATCTCATAATCGGTGTATCTCTGATAAAGGACGGAAGCCACTGCCCTTGCAACTTTCAAAGCCCGGTTGAATGTGGGAATAATAACGCTGATTTTCGCCATTCGTGCCTTGTTGTATCCTATTCAAATTTCCGGGTAGCGGGATACAGATTCAGAAAATCCATTCCGTCATAAGGTCTTACGACTCCATTCCTGGCGCGACTGTCTTCTGTCTTCTGACTTCTGACTCTGTCTTCTGACTTCTGTCTTCTGACTTCTGACTACTGACCTCTGTCTTTCACAGGTACTGCCAGAGAAATGCCAGGGCCCCCGTCAACAGAAAATTGCCTTCAATCATGGCCTCAAGCCGGAGCCCGGGATGAAACCAATTCTTTTCGTACGCCAGTAGACACAGGGAAAGGGTAAGAAGGGGGCAGAACATCATATACAGAAAAGGTCCCGTTAATCCCGAGACCAGGCCTGTGATGAGAAAAACGGCCACCGCCCCTAATATGCATTTGAGGATAAGCAGGGTCCGCTCTTCTCCAAGAGTGATGGGCAGTGTTTCCCGGCCAACCATGAGATCTCCCTGAACCTGAAAAACACTCAGGAAAATCGCCCTGGCATAGCTTAAAGAAAAAACTACCATTCCGGAAATGACCGATGGGCCTATATCGCCGACCCTGCCGGAAACCATCGGCAAGACCGTAATGACGGCCACCCAGGCAAGGGCTTCGGACAGGGCCCTTGAACCCGGAATGTCCTTTATTTTGACATAGCGGTATCGGTGTCTTAGTTTTTCAGGAATAACCGGGACACTGTAAATGATGCCGACAATACTTAGTCCCATCAGCATGAAGAAGGCGACAAGGCCTTGAAACCAGGCAAGGATCAGGGCAGTCGCAAGAGCGCCTGCGCCGGTGCCGGCTATAAGGTTCCCGTATTCATTCAGGGAAGCCGCCCTTGCAGGATCGCTGTAGGCACTGGCTTCCTTGTCCAGGAAACGGTTAAAGACATACATGGCGTAAATGTACAAAAATGTGAGAAAAGGAAAAACGGCGCCCGGACCGCTCCCCGAAATTTTCAAAGCGGCGTAGGAAAGGGAGAAAGCGCCTGCCGCAGCCATAAGGTTGCTGAGGACCACGAACCTGCCCGCTCTTTTAAAAAAACGGACGATGGGAGACTCGTCCTGCCCGCTCATGTCTTCTATCTTTTTCAGGACGCTGTTGATCATCCAGTGAGGGGTTGAAGCCCCTGCGGTGACTCCTACGGTCTTGAATCCCGAGAGATTCTGCTCGGTAAGTTCCCTTTCTGTTTCCACATGAATGGTCGGCATGCCCTCTTCTTCAGATATCTGGACCAGACGTCGGGTATTTCCGCTGTGATATCCGCCTACTACGACTACGCCATCCACCAGTCCTTTGAACTCCCGTACTTCTCCCTGCCTCAGGTGCGTTGCATCACAGATGGTGTCAAAGACCAGCAGATCGGGAAACCGCTCTTTCAATGCGGCCACCACGAGGTTGAAATTCTGCTCATTCTGGGTTGTCTGGGCCACCACAAACGGGTGATCCATTTCGGGAAGACCGGGGACGTCGTCTGCGCCCTGTATTACATGCGCAGGAGACCGGCTGTACCCCATGAGACCGATCACTTCCGCGTGGTCCTGGTCCCCCACGATAATTGTCTGTCGCCCCTCCTTGGAATAACGACGGATGATGGCCTGAACTCTGGTCACTTTGGGGCATGTGCCGTCCATGACCTTGAGACCTGTCTTTTCGAGAGCCAGCTTCTTTTGCGGTGGAATTCCGTGGGCCCTGATAATGATCCGTCCCGATTTGAGGTTTTCCAGATCTTCTTCAGCCTGAATACCTTTCGATCTAAGAAGATCAAGGACCTGCTGGTTATGGATCAGCGGACCGTAGGTAAAAAGAGGCCCCTCTTTTTTATTGGATTCCGCCATGACCATTTCCATGGCGCGACGAACTCCCATACAGAAGCCTGCTGTCTTGGCAAGAATGACTTTCATAGTGTACTTGAATGCTCGTTATCCAGCTCGTTAAAATATTCGTCCATGGCAGAGATCATCGTGTTTAAATCCCTTATCCCTGTAAAAGCGCCACGAAAGCGACTGCTTCTGGGAAGTCCTTTTGTATACCACAGGAGAAGCCCACGCATTACCCTCGATGCCCGCAGTTCTCCCATGTTTTCGCACAGCAGGCCGAAATGTTCCAGCATCACCGATCTGCGTTCTTCAAAAGAAGGTGTGGATGGTGTGCATCCTTTCTCAAGTTCGAGGATTTGCCTGAAAAGCCATGGGTTCCCGATAGCCCCGCGGGCAAGCATAACGCCATCGCATCCGGTTTCATGGATCATCTCCATGGCCTGCTCCGGCTTGAATACATCCCCATTGCCGATAACTGGAATAGTCACATTGCGTTTGATGAGGGAGATGATCTGCCACTGCGCCTTTCCCGAAAATCCCTGGCTCACAAATCGTGGATGGACCGTGATGCCGTCCGCCCCGTTGTCCTCTATTGCCTTTGCAATGTCTGCAGCGAAATCATTTTCCGGAGAATATCCCGACCTTATCTTCGCAGTGAGGGGAACGCTGCATGCCTTGCGAACCTGTTGCACTAATTCCCCGATTCTGTGCGGACTGCGTAGAAGGGCGCCTCCCGAACCCGTTTTGAGGACTTTTCTTGCAGGACATCCCATGTTGATGTCCACCAAGTCAGCGCCCCATTCAACGGCTATTTCCGCCGCAGCCGCCATTTCTCCCGGATCGGCCCCAAATATCTGTACGGCAAGCGGTTTTTCCCTGTCGTCGCTTTTCAGGTAATGAAGGGTTTTTTCCTGTTTCCGGCTAAGGCCCGCCGCGCTGGTCATTTCGCTGGTCACCAGGCCGGCCCCCATCTTTCTGGCAATCAGCCTGAACGGCAGATTGGAAATGCCTGACATGGGCGCCATGATGTAGCGATTTTCCAGCTTCAGTGTACCGATCTGCAGTGTTTTGGTCATTGGTACCTATTCATCCTTCGTCCTTCATCCCTCGTCCTTCTTTCTCTCTTCCCCGTCTGGCTTTTCTTGCCTCCTCTTTCCACCCTTTTCGTTTCTTTCCCCTGGCCCCTTTTGCCCTGCGGTAGGGGTCAGGGTCTCTCGAAGAATTTAGAAGAACCGTGCCTGTTTCCGGGACAATCACTCTTTTCATCGGCTTTTTTTCCTGTGCTGCCCGGTCCTTCTTTTTTTCCAGCACTTCTTTCGGTACAGGAGGCCCGGCGATGACTCCCGGTGGGATATGGTCGGTTATGACAAGATCTCCAAAGGAATAAAAAGCAACGCCCTGCCTGCTTGCCTGTTGTGCAAGGATCTCCAGAATAATCGTATCGGGATCACGGCGGAGGCCGATTCTCAAGGCCATCTCCTTACTGGAAGAAAGAACGAGGAATCCGGATGGCGGCGCATTCAGGCCCTTCTCTATCGCCACCGGGTGCGCTCTTTTCCTTACAGGGATAAATAGGAGGCCTGGCAGGGACATGTTCCTGTTGCCTGCGTCTTTTTCCCATCGTCGTTCCAACACCCTGATCCGGTCGTTTTCCGCCTGAAACATTTCCCTGTCACTTCCGATCAGGATCTCATGAATATGGGATTTCCGGACGTATCTCCACCCCTCCTCTTCATGGATGGCTTGAAGAAGTTCTTTGTAAACTACGAATCCCTCGCTGTCAGGCACAAGACCAAATTCATCAGGCCTGTGACCGAGAACATAGATCAGGAAACGTGTCAGACTCTCTGTCCTTATCTCTTGGCTGCGTCTGCCCAGGGGCAACACCTCGCAATCAATACTATTTGATCAACTCTCCAAAGGCCGGCATGGACCGCAGGTTCTCCAGGTCCGAATCCCTGTCCGCCCAGTCTTTCACCTGGGGATCCATGGAAATGGCCTTCCTGAGATATCGAAAGCCCTGTTCCTGTTCGCCTGTCATGGCAAAGAGGCAAGCCAGATTATAGTAGGGATCCACGTATTCCGGTTTCAAGCGGATCGCTTTTTCAAGAAAATTCTTAGCGTCTGAAAATTTTCCACCATGAAGGTAGACAACCCCCAGATTGTTCAAGGCAGGCACGTAACCGGGATCCACTGCAACCGCCTTCTGATACCACTGTTCCGCTTCCACCAAGAGGCCGCTTTTTTGAAGGCTTTTGGCTTTCAGGAACAGTTTTTGAACATCCGTATCCGGCGTTTTCTCTACTTTCCGTTCCCTGGGGACCGGCTTCTCTATTTTTCCTGTGGGAACGGGCGCCGGCCGTTCTTTGAAATAGAGCCATGAAAAAGTTAAAACGGCAAGGAGAATAATCAAGCAGAGGGAAAGCACCCACAGGACTGTGCGTTTCCAGACGCGCATGGACTTTTTCCCCGGGGCTGTGATAAGACCCTCGTATCTGGGGGACTGGATCTCTCGTTCCACCTGTGCTTTTTTGAGCGCTTCGTGGATATAGCTCATATCACTCATCCCACATCTGGTAGAGCAGCGCCATGGTCTGGGGCCCACAGACCCCGTCTGCCGTCAGCCCGAAATCTTCCTGAAATCTTTTCACTTCTTCCNANGTCTGNTTATCATACTCTCCTGTAATCTTCATCAGGTATCCCAGTTGGATCAACTCCTCCTGAATCGAGCGGACTTTTGCGGAAGACATGCCCATTTTTAATGGGTTACCTGTTCCTTCAGGGTAGACCCAGGAAACCTCTCCTCCCCAATGTTCCAGAATGAACTCTCTGGTAACAGGTATCAGCTTCCCCTCAATATCTAATGCCAAGGCGCCGTCGGGCTTTACTTCCTGTATCAACAGGTAACGATCGCGAATGGGAACCTCCCCACGCCGGGGGGTGATAGTCACCCTGAACGGTTTTTTCAACATGGGAAAATATTCCGGCGCCATATGGACGGATGCCAGCCTGATGTTCGCCTGATCGCCGCTGTCGCCGTTCCTTTCGGAATTCGAAAAAAATATTTCCAACAGGCCTGCCAGACTCGCCTTCCGATCCAGCATCAACGCATCTGCGACAGGATGAGGAGAATCCGGTCCGAAGCTTGATGTGTTAGGCCGAAGCACCCCGGAAAGAGGTTCCCGAAAGTTCCATGCGGCCATCCCGACGGCGGCAAATAGAAATACGATAAGGACCGCAAGGGACAGTTTTCTCCGTAATGGTCTATTTCTTTTGGTGGGCGCCATTTCCGATTCTCCAAAAAGATCGGTGACAGCCTTTGCAATGATCGAGTTGGTAACGGTATGCTTTTCCGCGGAGTAGGCTATGAGGAGGGCCCTGTCGCTAACGGCGTTTATTCGTCTCGGGTTTCCCGCGGAGTAGGTGAAAATTTTCTTGAATGCCCCATCGGTGAACCTTACGGCGCCTGCCCCCCCGGCTATGGAGAGTCGGTGTTCAACATATCCCCGGATGTCGTTTGCATCAAGGGGCCTCAGATTGTATCGAACCGTTATGCGGTCGTTGAGTTGCCGCAATGAGGGAGATGCAAGGAGGGTTTTCAGTTCCGATTGGCCAACCAGAACAATCTGGATCAGTTTTTCCTTCTCTGTTTCCAGATTGGAGAGCATTCTTATCTGTTCCAGAAGACCGTGCGTCAGATTCTGTGCTTCATCTATCAGGAGCAGGGCATTGCCCCCTTTTCTGAACGTTTCGAGAAGAAAACGGTTGAGGACGTCGATACACTCTTTCTTTGTCTCCTCGCCGGAACCCTCTCCGATGCCGAACTCCTGATTGATGGCCCGCAGAAGTTCCAGATCTGAAACGAAAGAACTGAATATAAGAGCGCTTTTAGTGGTTTGATCCAAACGGTTCAACAGGGCGCGGCAGAGTGTGGTCTTGCCCGTGCCGACTCCTCCGGTAATGGCAATAAAACCTTTCCGCTCATTGATTCCATAAAGCAGGTGATCCAGCGCCTCTCTGTGATAACGACTGAGGTAGAGATACCGCGGGTCAGGCGTGAGATTGAATGGATTTTCTTTCAGTCCGAAAAAGGTTGTATACATAACGCTTTCACATCTATCTGAATTGGTAATTAATCACTTCCTGCTTGCCATCTCTTCTTACGCCCAACGAGAGGTCGGATCCTGTTTCAAGGCTCTTGTAAAAGGCAAAAGCATCTTCCGGAGAGTTTATGGGTTTGCCATTGAGGCCCGTAATAATGTCCCCTTTTTTCAGACCCAATTTCGTAAAGATGGATCCCTGCTTCATGTAGGTAAGGGCCAATCCGTCCGGTTTTCCCCCGCTCATATTAGGACGGATACGCACTTCCGTCAGGAGCTGGTTAATATTGTTGATGGAATCCTGCAGGTCTTTCTGGCCGATGGTTATGGTGTATCCTTCACCGGATGCGCTTTGTGAGGAACGGTCGCCTTTTCCAGACTTGATATCGTTCTGCGTCATTTCAAGGATTTCATCTTTCTCGCCCACGCGCAGGACCACCTTCCCTCGGAGAATCCTCCTAATCGTGGCATTAAGGACGGTGTCTCCTGTCTTGTAAAGCCCCTGTTGTTTCTTGGCAGTCTCTTCAATAACCGCAAAAGAATTCTGTCTGGGACCGTTGACGGTTCCTACGAGGACGATCTTCAAAGAGGTGGGTTCCAGTTTCTCAATATCGTCAACTTTCGGTTCCTTTTCCATTTCCGGTCCCTTCTCTGCCGGCTTTCCTGAAGACCCGAAAATATTCCTTTCTGCGATGACCTTGAAATCATCCAGTGTGGCCGTTTCCAGGGCTTTTTTGGTCGGCGCCTTCCTCGTTTTTTCTTCTCGGATATTCACGTGCTGGAAACGTGTCAGAACAATTCCGTAAAAGATATCTACCGCCAAAAAGCTCAGGATAAACAGGGCGGCAAGGTTGAAAAAGGTTATATATGCTTTGTTTACAGTCAAAACGGTTCCATCCCTCTTAGGAAAAGGAAAATTTAGGGATCCCAAGGGTTCCCTGGATGGTGAAGAGTCTCTTCATGGACCCTGTTTTCTGTCGGAAAAGTTGCAGAATCCCCTGGTTGCTGCTCATAAATCCCTCTAAAGGTTCTACATTTCCTTTCAGGTTAAGTCGACTTCTTAACATGTCTGTTGTAAGATTTATGGTTCCCGACAAGGCCCCCTGAAGTGTGTCGCCTTTCAGATCAACCCGAACCATCCTGATCTTTCTGTCCCCTAAGCTCATGTTTATGGTAAGCCGGCCAAAATCGATGGAGTCAACACCGAGAAAAGGCGTTCCCAATTTCATGTTTCCCCCGGACACGTAAAGGTCCGCTTCTCCTTCCCCCCCCATTATCTGATCAAAGCGTCCCTTGAACAGGATATCGCCGTTGAGATCGCCTTTGAAATGGGCTTGCGCCAAACGGGAAAGAGGAGCGTACTGTTGAATCTGAATATGGTCTGCCCGAAGGGAAGCCGTGCAGGACCCCGCCGGATTGCCTTCCGCCAGGGAAACAGATCCTTTCAATTGCCCTCCATAGGCTTCCGCTTTGAAATGATAGGTCCTGCCTCCGAAAAAAAGAGGCAGCCATTCGGGTCGGATAGAGACGCTTTCTGCATCAAAAAGAGCGCTCCCGGGATCATTTCTAAGGGTGAGTTTCGCACCGGTAAGCAGCATACCTGGAGGAAAAACCAGTCGCAGTTCATGGATGGAAAGGTCCACCCTGTTGTCCATTTCGCTTGCGGCTGATTCGAGATAATCCTTGAATGCGGCAGACGGGAAACGGGTATACAGAAGGGCAACCACCACAAAGAAACAATACAGGAAATAGGCAAACCATTTTCTGTTTTTATAAAAAAACTGTTTCATGAAGCCCTCGTTAATTATCTACCGTCAATACCTGCAGAATGGCATTCAGGTATCCGGATGCCTCTTTACTTTCCGTAATGGAAAGTCTTTTNACCGTTACGGCGTTTTCAGGCGATTGTACAAGGTACAGGTAATCCACCAATTGCTGCAAGGTAATCCCCTCAAGTTTCATCTCGACCATCGATTCTTTGAAAGCCCCGGTTCCTTTGGATGGAGAGGGCTTCATATATTTGATATGGCTTTTNACTCCGGCCTCACCCGCCGCCTTCTCAAGAAAGGTAAAGAGTGTGAACCCCTTTTTTCTTTGTCTGAGAATATCCTGTATGCCATGTGTATCTTTTTTATACGTCTCATAATCCTCTCTGAGTTTCAGGATCTCACGAAGGCCTGCCTCTTTTATTTTGACGCCCCTTTCGAAAAAGTCCTTTTTTTCAAGAACTGGAAAGACCAGAAACTGCAACAGGAAAAAAATGGCAACAGAACAGATAGAGAGCCATACAAGAAGTTTTTCGCGTCTGCCAAGGATCATTTTTCTGCTATTTCCTGACCAGTTTCATTTCAAATTTAACCATTTTTCCCGTGCGGTCGAGATTGGCGGAGCTGATGTTCACGGAACCGAACTTACTGGAGGAACTCAGCCCGTTTTTAATCATATCGACGGAATTAAAAGTGTCGGTTTGTCCTTTTATGCTCACCGTATCAGGATCAATCACCATGCGGGTTACAATCAAGTCCAGATTTTTCGGAATGCCTAAAGAGATCGCCTTCAATAGATCAAGGACCCCTTTATTGGATTCCATTCGGAGTTCACTAACCCCCTTTTTTTTCAACCCCTGAATTTCCACTTTCATCTGTTGAACCGGATCAACGATCCTGGAGATTGCCGGAAAGGTCTTTCTGAATACCTGCACGATTTCGCCGTCCAGAGCATTGTACTTAGCCTTTAGCGAAGAATACTCAACGGCCATGTCGGCGCCAAGAAAAAGCAGGATGACAAGCAGGAAAATCGCAGCTGATCGCCATTGCTTTTTATGGCCGAACAGGCTTTTTTTTACCTTGAACTCGGCCCGAAGCAGATTAAAACCAACCCCTTTTCCGGCGCCCCGCAGGGCCAGAGAAAGGGCTGTGCTCATCAACGCCGGGCGCCAGTTTCCGACCGCTTCTTCCGCCACCCGAATCCTGTTCTCTCCACACAGGTCAATTTCTTCCGCTGGAATCTGCAGGAAGCGGCTCAACAAGTCTCCGCAACCGGGAAAAAGGGCCCCCGGACCGGTGAAAAAGACTTTTTCCGGGGCAGAAAACTCGCCGGTAGTATACCGGTAACCATGGATTGTGTCGTTTATGGCTCTGCACATAGACCTGAAATAGGTCTCCACTTCTTCTACCTGTAAGGCTTGCGTTATCGTACCGTTTTGAGGTGTGAGAAGATTCGGGAGGGAAGCTTCCTTAAGCGACAAGATACGGATGAGAACCGCCTGTCTGTGTATGAAGAGGCTCATGCAAACGGATACTGAACCCATGTCCAGCACAAGGCCGTGATCGGTGGTCCCACCCTGATTGACAACAGATGAGGTTAGGGGCGCACCCCTCACGTCTAACAGGTCGGGAACCATCCCGCAGGTTTGAAGCACTGCAAGATACTCTTCAATGGATTCTTTTGTTGCTGAAGCCGTTATGACCCGGGCGCTATCTGAACCATCTGTGGCCATAAAATCGGTCACTAATTCTTCGACGGGCAGTGGAACCAGCGTTTCCATTTCAAAGGGAAGGGTTTGTCTGATTTTCTTGAGGTCCTTGAAAGGCATTAACAGGTTTCTGAAAAAAATTGCTTTATCCGGGATCTGTGTCGCAAATCTATCGCTCTGAAAATTGTTGGTTTCCAAAAGCGTTTTCAAACCTTCTTCCGGTTGAATGCCTTCCCGGGCAACAATTCTTGCGCAGGATGTTATTTCATATCCTTTCAGCCCCGCCCGGACCTGGACTGCGACGATGGAATCGCCATCCATATGAAGACCTGTTATTTTAGACGGCATTATTCAATCTTCCATGAAAGGATGCGAACCTCGCTTCCTTTTTCCCTGGTGATCTTACCGGTTATAACCTTTCTCATGGAATCCTTTATTCCTGTGGACTTTATCTCAAAACAGGAACTCGAAGTGCTTATAAGCGAAGGATCAATCGTAACATCCCCCAGCCCCGGTATCCCTTTATACCAGTTCGGGTTTACCAGATCGTTCTTCTTGTCCATCCTGTACGACAGCATTTCTTCGACCATCTCATCGTCCAGACCCTCTGAAAGGGCCTTGAGAACCAGCGGTGGCGCCGTATTGATATTGATTCTGCCATCCCCGCAGACAGACAGATATCCTGAAATGCCCGGCAGTTCCTTTGTGCCATAGAAAAGTTCTTTTGTCATTCCCCTTATGAGAAGAAGCTCACTTAAAAATTCCAGGGGAGCGTTCCCGCAGGAATAGGGCTTTTCCTGGGACCCATAATATCCGTTTTCAGCGCCGAAACGAGTCACCTCATCATCCGGGTCTATCCAGTCCTTGATGGCGTCAACCAGGGTCACAACTGCATCCGGTTCCATACCGAATTCCTCCGAACCAAGGAATCTTTCAAGGAGTTCTCTTTGAGCAGTGATCACCTCTCCATTCATGTCCACAAGCTGGTTTATCTGGATCCTTCCGGAAAGATCTGCAATCTCCACCATGAACCGACCTTCCTCAAACATGGAACCTGAAATTTCAGAAAAGCCCTCCGACTGAGCCCACATTTCATTCAGGGAATCAAATTCGTTTGTGGCGCCATCTTCTGCAAGAAGTCCCATGGCACAGTTGAAACCCGATCTTGCGATGGCGTTGAGAAGAACGCCGTCCTTGAAATTTACGGAGGAAGTAAGATCGGTCCGCATGGAAACATTAAACTGCAGGGTAAGCATGACAATCAGGCTGATAACGAGAATGGTGAGAATCAACGCGAAACCCCTGTTGTCTTTAAGAAGAGCTCTCATCCCTGTTTCCGGTTGGAGGGAGGGCCACTGCCGACCTGAATTTCAGAGGCGCCTCCGGGTTGCTGTTGTTTTTAAATTCCAGATAAATGGAGACCATGGCAGGAATGATTTTCTTTGAAGACCCATCCGTTGCTCCCCAACTCTCCTGTTCGATCCCGCCCGCGTCATAATAGGTACACTTGAAATTGCTCAGTCCGTCACAGAGAAGAAGTCCCCCCGATCCTTCTTCGGGAGAAGATTGTTGCATCGGCGTATCCGAGCGATAGAGCGCAAGCATTTTTTCACCGGTCGCCTCACGGACAAAATAGGCGATTTCTGCAGGTTCCGGAAACGTCTGATTCTTTTCAAAGTCAAGATGAGCCGCAGAAATAAAACGCAGAGAGGTAAAACGGTTTCCGCCTATTTCCTTTTCGCTTCCCGTAAACGGAACACGACCAACACCGGTGGTGTCATCGGATTTTCCCTGAGGGACATAAACGGACCCCAGGTCCTCCAGCATTCTTTCCATGGCTGTGCGCGCCATGGCGTACACATCCGTCTGTGAGCCTGTATCCTCTATAATCCTGAAAGTCCCCGTATACGAGACGAAAATGGTCGAAAGGATGATGCCGGACAGGAATACCGCAATCAGAATCTCCAATAAAGTAAACCCTTTTTTCCCCCCGCTATCTTGCTGAATTGCATTCATGGTTCTACGTCTCTGCCGGAAAAAAGCGATAAATTCTGAGCTTGAACTGCCTCTGCGGAACTTTACCCAGGGAGACTTTTACATCGATCTGTTTCACCTTCTCCGAGACCATGCTCAGATCTTCCAGATCAAGGCCCTGAACGGTTACTTCCCACGCATACCCTGGAAAATTCTCTCCGAAATCGCCGGAGTCTGCCCCTAAATCGTTCAGGGAGCGGATTTCCATTTCGGCCATCTTGGACTGGGCCAGGAAGGCCGCGGTCGTATTGAATTTCGATTCATTGGCCAGGGAGGATCCCTGTGACTGGGAGCCCAGGACGGCCATCAATGCAATAGCCATGATGGCGATGGAAACCATGACTTCCAGAAGGGTAAACCCGAAATCCCCATTCCTCTTTTTATCCTGCCTCTTTCTTTCCCTATGAATCTTCAAATTCCACATATTCTTCAAGCACTTGGACTCTCCCCAAGAAAGGACTCAGTACAAGGGTGTATTTTCTTCCGTCTTCTGAACCGATATGGATGGCGGACTGCTTTACGTAGCCCCTTTCGCTGAAGAGAATTTGTGTCTCTCCGTCGGCTCTTTTTCCCTCTCCTTTTGACCACACATCCATGAGGAGAACCTCTTTCGGGAAAGAAAAGGCTTGCTTTTTAGCCTCTGTCCGTTCTTCTTCCGTCATGTCCGGGTAATCAGCCCAGAAACTGCCCGACTCAAAATCGAAATGAAGCACATAGGGCCTGCGTTCCCTTACTGCCTCATTTCTGAGGTACTTGATGGTTCCCACCATTTTTCGCACCGTGCTTTTCAGTGTGTCCGTCAGCAGCGATTCTCTGAGCCGGGGAACAGCCAGGGTGAGCATCAGCCCGATCAGGACAATGACCACCATCAGTTCTACAAAGGTATAGCCGCGTTTACCGGGAAACAGGAAAAACCCGGAATCGGAAATACTATAGCTTTTCAGAGAAATAATTTCACAACTCCCAATAGTACCAGATTTCTAATCATCTGATTTAGTACGATTTGTGTTTGTTCAAATCCGCAATCCGAAATACTACACCCTGACACTTTATCATTGAAGGCGAGCCAAGACCATCATAATTTGTGTATTGG
>DUZB01000017.1 GCA_013349725.1 Deltaproteobacteria bacterium
CAGGGACTTCTCCTTCAATCTCGGCGGCAGGTACTGGGGCAGCCGCAGCAACTCCGGCAACGGACGGGGGTTTGCGGTGCGTTCCCGAAGTGATGGATAATTTGATCATTCGACTTTTTGATCATTTAAACGAGGGAGTACAGAGGGATTGTATCCCATAACGATTGATTTCAGGTGATAAACAAATAAATGTCATTTCACGAGACCAATCAGGAAACTCTAAACCTGATCATGTTTTACCATAACCACAGGCGTTATAAAAGCGGCAAGAGAGCAGGGCAAACGCCTATGGAGATATTGACCGGAAAGAAACAAGAAAAAGACTGGATTGATCTACTCTTTGAGGTCATACGAGAAAAAGATAAGTCCTTTTCTGTTTCTGCCGTATAATACGCACACCAAGGAGACCTCTGAAGAAAGCCCGCTAAGGTGAACTGCGCTATAAATTTGCCAAAAAACCGTTCGCCAAAAAGTGTAAACTACTTTTGTGCCAATTTGAAGGATGCCTTTTTATTTTTATAATTTTCTGCGCCTGTCTACGTCCCAAAGCTATTATCTTATCTGCTGTATCCCGGGAGCTTGGCATATCCAGGAACACCGTCTACAAATAGCTAAAAGAGACACGAAAGGATCGATAGACAGGGGACCCATCCCTTTAGAGTTGCCCCTATCAGCGATACTCTATCAGCGTTTTGCTTTCATGACGACGGCGACGTGTCTGCCCGCCGGCCCTGAATCCGAGCGCCACAAGGACGGCCACTTCATATTCTTTTTTGTCAATCTTAAGTATGGTTTCCACCTTGTCCTTTTCAAATCCTTCCATGGGACAGGAATCAATACCCATGGATGCAGCAGCAGTCATGATATTGGCAAGTGCGATATAACATTGCTTGGCGCACCAGGCATAGGCGCTCATCCTGGGGAACACTTCTGTTTCCATGTGCCGTTTGTACCGGTCAATATAGGCAAGGGTGGCATCTTCCGGTAGTTCCCTTCTTAAGAAATTTGCCTTCACATAGTCATTTGACGGCGCCACAAGAGATGGTCTTGCCAGGATCACAATCACATGGCTGGCATCGGTGATCTGGGCCTGATCCCAGCAGACCGGCCGAAGCTGTTCTCTGATCTCTTTGGATTCAAGGACAAGAAATTTCCATGCTTCCATACCAAATGAGCTGGGAGACAGACAGGCGGCTTCAAGTATAATGCCCAGCTTTTTATGAGGAATTTTCTTTTCAGGGTCGAATTTTTTACAGGCATGGCGAAATTTTAAGGCATCAATAACCGCGTTCATATGGTTCTCCTCTATCTCATCAATGAGTTTTATCAAACTCATACATTGGTCTTTCAGCTTCTTATGCTGTTCCTTCTTGGTCTCCGGTTCCCTTTCGATTGCGTTCTCTGGTGTAATTGTGTTTGTCATCTCTTGTTTATTGCCTTTGAGATACCCCCTCTCAAGCAGGCTCACAAAATGGTCGGCGATCTGATCAGGAGTAAAAGCGTTGTGCCCGGGTTTATACCATTTGTATACCCAGTTACACATTCCTATTATGGCAAAGGCCTGCAGCTTTGGGTCGGTCTTCTTAAAGAGGCCTTGTAATATCCCTTCCTCAATGATTTCTTCTACAATTTGGGTGTACTTCCTTTTTTCTCTGAGAATTTTCCTGAATTCCTTTTCGGGCAACTGATTTTCTTCGGTGAAAAAAACAGAGAACATGGAAATCGACTGAATAATGATCCCCTTGATATGATTTTGGATAATAAGCCTCAATCTCACATCGGGCGGGAGATCTTTCCCGGCAATCTTATCAGTGTTTCTGAAGATGTTTTCCAATGCCTGGATGTAGATCCTCGATAGGAGTTTTTCTTTGCTGGATACGTAATGATACAGAGCCGCTTTCGTAATTCCCAGTTCCTTTGATACATCATCGAGGGTAGTGGACCGGTACCCCTTTCTGTGAAAAAGCCCTGCGGCGGTGGCCGTGATCTTCTGTATTCTCAGGCTCTTATCCAAGCCACGAAAACCCGATTCATTGACCTTGGTTTCCATCTATTGACTCCCCTCTTTTTAAATCCACAGGTTACACGGATTTTCCAGCATCCTTCATTAAAGCCGGAAAGTAGTTTACACTTTTTTGCTCTCGTGTTTTGTTTGGGAAACTTGAAACCTGAAACTTGAAATTGGGAAGAACATGAGGTTTTGAACGCGTTATCTAATTTCCAGTTTCGAGTTTCCAGTTTCGGCATCCAATTCTCACCTTCGGAATCCTATCTGCAAATCGTTAATGCACTTCATTTCGAAAAAAGTGTAAACCGAGAAATGAAAGATGCCGATTGTTCAACTTATTTGTCCAAAATGACAAATTTCAAAATTCCCCTTGACAAGAAAACATGGGCGCTGTTAAGTTTGTAACTAAACAGTCATTAAAACTATCTGAACAGTTAGTAACATGTTTCAATCTGATTGTAAAGAGTAAATCGTTCCTGAATCAGCCTTGACGTGACTCACACACGATATAGGGTCGTGACAGGGAGAATGGGAGGACGAAATGTGCGAGACAAATGAGAAGGCGGCGCAAAAAACTCAAGAAGGGAATTGGTTCGCCAGCGGATACCCATGCGCGGCTGAAGTACCTTTCACAACAAGGAGGCTCGGGACTCAACACAATTGCCGATGTGACGTATGAGATGGGGCTTGATGCAGACCATCCGTGGGCTGTGGATGAGGTAGGCTTGACCGGGGTCATATCACCTCCATCAAGGATATGCAGACACTGACTAAAGACATTCCCTTAGACAAGGTGAGCTGGTCTTTGATTACTGCGTCTACTGCAGCGTCCGTAACCATGGCCCAGTACGTGGCAGTAGCGCAAGATGCGGGTTACGATGTCGGCATCTTACGCGGCTCTATTCAGAATGATCCGATTCACTTCAGGTACTGTGGTTTCCGGCGCCTGCGGGCCCTGAGGACCCAGCAGATCCTGGCCTATGAGACCGGCCTCACAAATGTGGCCGACCCCTTGGGCGGTTCTTATTACATAGAGAATCTGACCGACAGAATGGAAGAGGAAAGCCTTCATGTGATGAAACAGGTGAGGGATGTGGGGGGCATGGAAGAGGCGATCCGTACTGAATGGTTAGACCGGCAATTTGAATCCGAGGCCGTCAAACGACAGAAAGAGCTGGATAGTGGAGAGAAATTAATTGTTGGGGTGAATGTGTTCACAACGGAGCAGGAAAAAACAACCCCTTTGGGGGTGCAAAGGGTCTCTTCAAACTCGGCAAAACAGCAGGTCGCGGAAGTTAAAGAGCTAAAACGTACCAGAGATATGGACCGACTGAATGACGCCATCAAACGATTGCGGGACGATGGCGTCTATATCCGCAGTATGGCCTCCAGGGGATATCTTGGAGGTCTTTCCAGAGCCACATACGATGTGATCCGTATCATGGAGGCCATGGGGAATGAGGTTGTTATTGTAGAGACCTTGGGCGCGGGCCAGGACGAGGTTGACGTGATACATATCGCCCACACATGCTTGGTGGTGGTTACGCCGGGAATGGGTGATGATATCCAGGCCATGAAGGCGGGAATCATGGAGATCGCAGACATCATTGTGCTCAACAAGGCAGATCTGGACGGGGCAAACACATCTCTTCGTCATCTGCAGGGAGCCTTGGCAGCGGGATCTTTTGAGGAAGGAGAATGGATGCCCCGTGTCGTGCGGACTGTTTCTGCAGCTGATAAACCGGAGAATCTCCAAGGTATATAGGGACTTACCACAACAATAGCAGAACATCAGACCTATTTGCGGAAGACCAGTGCAATAGATCAGGTAAAATATAACAGAGTGGAGCAGGAACTGGGGCTTATCTTCAAGGATGAACTCCAGAAGATTATTTTCAAGGGTCTCAAAGGGACCGGCAAGAAAAGGGAATATATTGATAGCATCATTGAACAAAGGAATGACCCCTATTCAGTGGTTGAAGAGGTGCTGAATACTTATCTACTCCCAGGGGAATGAGATCAAATGAACAACCAAAAAGATACGGAAACCATCGAGAGCTTTAGAAAGGTAAAAAGATGTCATCACTGTTTAATAATAATGCTATTGAAAAAATAGCCCGCGAAAAGGATCAATGGCAAGAAAAAGTTTACCAAACTGCAGAAAAGGGTGAGAAGGTCTTTGAGACTCTTTCAGGATTCCCTATTAAACCTTTATACACCCCCGTTGATACAGCCCATATGGATTATCTCAATGACTTAGGCTTTCCCGGCCGGGCGCCTTATGTTCGGGGTGTTCATCCGACAATGTACCGGGGCCGGACCTGGACTTTGAGGCAGCTGGCAGGCTTTGGTCCCCCTGAGGAGACAAACAAGAGGTATAAATTTCTTCTCAGGGAAGGGGCCACAGGTATAAACGGGGTGTTTGATTATCCCACCCTCCGGGGATTTGATTCCACAGACCCTTTCGCCCGGGCCGACGCCGGCAGAGGCGGGGTAGCCATCGACACCATAGAAGATATGCGTATACTTTTTGATGGGATACCCATAGATAAGATCAGCTGTTCCTTGGTCACGTGCCAGCCCATCTGCAACATCAGCGTTCAATCCATGTATTTCGCCAATGCCCAGATGCGGAATGTCCCACTCGATAAACTGACCGGGACAAGCCAAAATGACTTTTTGATGGAGACGGTCATTACGGTCGCACCGGAGCTTTTGCCTCCTAAATTTTCCTTTAAATTGAGCTGCGATGCCATTGAGTACTGCACGAAGCATGTTCCGCGTTGGAACCCCATAAGCTTTGCCGGCTATAATTATCGAGAATCCGGGTGTTCAGCGGCCCAGGAGGTCGCCTTTGTTATTGCCAATGCAACCGCCTGCTCCGAGGAGTTGATCCGAAGGGGACTTGAAGTAGACAGCTTCGCCCCCCGTCTCAGCTTTTTCCTCTCTGCGCACAGTGATTTTTTTGAGGAGATTGCCAAATACCGCGCTGCCAGAAGGATCTGGTTTCGCATCATGAAGGAGCGCTTTGGGGCAAAAAACCCGCGTTCTTTGACGTTGAGGTTTCATGTCCAGACAGCAGGGGTCGCCCTGACCGCTCAACAACCTCTGAATAACATATCGAGGGCCGCCTACCATGCCCTGTCGGCAGTACTTGGAGGAGCCCAGTCGGTTCATATTGATGGATATGATGAGGCCTTATGCACACCGACCGAGCTTTCCTCCCTCACGGCCCTCAGAACCAGCCAGATCCTGCAATTGGAAACAAGGGTGACGCACACCATCGATCCATTGGGGGGCTCTTATTTTGTAGAAACCTTGACCAACAAAGTGGAGGAAGAGACCCTCAGGCTTTTGGGAGAAATAGAGGGGATGGGAGGGATTGTCAAGGCAGCGGAAACCGGATGGATACATCGCGAGATCTCCAATTCGGCATATGCATACCAACAGGCAATCGAGTCGGGGAAGATGCCGATTGTGGGGGTAAACTGTTACCAGATGGAAGATGAAGAGCTTCCCGTGGAGCTTTTTGAAGTGCCCGAAACCCTTCAGATCCAGGAACAGAAGCTCAGGAAAATCAAGAATGAACGGAATGGGACCCATGTGCGGGAAGCGCTGGATGCCGTTGCCCGCTGCTGTGAGAAAGACGGAAATCTCATGGAGGTTATTGTAGAATCCGTCAAGTCCAGGGTTACCCAAGGGGAGATCTCACATGTCCTCAAGGGTTCTTACGGCACATGGGATCCCCCGCTTTTCTAAACCTATTAGATGATTGAAGAGAAGGTCCTTATGAAAAAGAGAATCAGGATAGTGGTGGCTCGTCTCGGCATGGATGCACACTGGAGAGGGAGTATCGTTGTGGCGCGCGCCCTGCGCGATGCGGGGATGGAAGTTATTTATTTAGGCAATCAAATGCCTGAAACCATTGTTGAAACAGCAATACAGGAGGATGCAGATGTGGTTGGTTTGAGCACCCTCTCCGGTAATCATATGGTATTGGCGCCAGAGGTGGTTCGAGTTTTCAGAGAAAAGGGAATGGATGGCACTACAGTGATCCTTGGGGGCGCCATACCTCCGGACGATGTCCCAAAGCTTAAAAAGGCAGGCATCGCAGAGGTCTTTGGACCGGGGACACCTCTAAAAAAAATCATCGCCTTTGTATCCGGGCTCAATTGAGTCAAGATTGCCAGGCAACCATCAATTGCCAGGTGTGAAGATGATTGATTCCCAGACACAGGAAATATGAAACCTCCCCAAAGCAGCCCTCTACCGAGGATAAAAAAACTTCAAGAGGCCATGTTGGATGCCGGTGTAGATGCTGTTTTGCTCACCTATTCCAGGTCTACCCTCTACTATGGGGGAACCACTCAACCATCCGTCTTTATCATTACACCGGAAGACTACCACTTGTTCGTCATCAGGGGACTTCACAGTGTCCTGGAGGAAACGTGGCTCGAAACGGATAAAATCAGTTCGGGTAGTGGCTACGGAAATGTGAAGGAGTGGATGAAAAACCGGACGATCGAACAGGGCAGCCTGGGGATGGAGCTGGATATCGTTCCTGCGGCGCAATACTTGAAGCTTTCAGCGCTCTTCTCCGAATCTGAAATTCTTGATATATCCGGGCTGATCCTTGAGCAACGAAAGACCAAAGACTCTCAGGAAATCGAGTACACAAAGGAGGCCTGCCGCATCGTCCATCATGGGCACCAGAGGATACTTGAGGTGTTAAGGGAAGGGATGACCGAGCTGGAATTGTCCTCTGAAGTCGAGGATGCCCATCGCAAAGCGGGACACGAAGGCCTGTCCTTCATGAGGCAGTTCGATTTCTTTATGGGACGCGGACCTCTTGCCTCCGGTGTCAATCTGTCGAAAATTGCGGGTAAGATCCGGTCAATCACCGGAGTCGGTTTAAGCCCTTCCATCCCCATGGGCGCCTCAACAAAGACCATCAAGAAGGGCGATATGATCGTTGTGGATATTCCCACTCACTATTGCGGTTATCACGCTGATCAGAGCCGAACCTATGTTCTGGGAAAGCCGCCCGATATTTGCAGGACGATGTATTGCGGAATGAAAGAGTTGGCAGATCGAATGATTGAGATGCTGAGGCCTGGAATCAGGTGCTGCGATGTATACGCGGAAGCATTAAAAATGGCCAAAGAAGAGCTTCACATGGGGCCTTATTTTATGCGCCTGGGAACGGATTCAAAAAGAGTTCCTTTTATTGGCCATGGTGTGGGTCTTGAACTTAACGAGCCGCCTTTGCTTGGCAACAATAATCACGAGTTCCTTGAAGAGGGGATGATCATAGCCCTCGAACTGGTAATGAGTGCGTCCATTGGCGAGGTGGTGAAGCTGGAAGACACCATCTTAATTACCCCTGAGGGTGTTGAAGTTTTGACCATCACTCCAAGGGAACTTCACCAGGTATGACAAACGTCTAATGTAACCGTTCACAGGGCCAGGTTTCAGGTGTCAGTGTTCAGGTTACAGTTTACCCTGCAGAAAGCATCCTGCCCAAGATCATTCTCTGGATCTCGGACGTCCCTTCCACGATCTGGAGGAGTTTGGCCCCTTGATAATAGCGGGACACGGGGTATTCGACCATGTACCCGTAGCCGCCATGAATCTGGACGGCATCACTGGCCACCTTCTCTAACATCTCCGATGCAAAAACTTTCGCGATGGTGGCTTCAAAGGTATGTTTGCGCTTCCGGTCTTTGAGCCAGGCTGCTTTAAGATATTGATTTCTGGCCAATTCAATGGATATTGCCATATCGGCTAATTTGAATTGAATGGTCTGGAAATCGAAAATCGGTTTGCCGAACTGCGTTCTTTCTCGCGCGTAACGCAAACTCTGATCCAGGCAGGCCTGGGCTACTCCCACACTCACGGCCGCAATGCTTATCCGTCCTGTCTCGAGGACCGCCAGGTGCTGAGCAAACCCGCGGTTTGGGTCGCCTAACAGATTTTTTTTGGGAAGCCGAAAATCCTCCAGAATAACCTCGTGCGTTGCAGAGGCGCGCCAAGTCATTTTTTCATATTTCTTGCCCAATTGAAAACCCGGTGCGCTTTTGGGCACGATGAATGTGGATATGATGTTTCCTTTTTCATTCCTGCCGCTTATTGCGGCCACCAGAACAACACTGGCGTTGTCCAGGCCGATATTGGTCACAAATTGCTTTGTGCCGTTCAAAATCCATTCATCACCTTCCAGAACAGCCCTTGTCCTCAAGGCGCCTGCATCGGAACCGGAATCGGGCTCGGTAAGGGCAAAGGCCCCTATTTCTATTCCCCGGGCTATGGGCACAAGCCATTTTTTCTTTTGCTCTTCCGTGCCAAAAACGTCCATCTCCTGCCCGACCACGCTTGTTGTTACATCCAACAACGCTCCCAAGGTAAGATCACCCCGTGATATCTCTTCTATACACACATGCGTGCCCACCCAGTCGCCGCCGCTGCCGCCGTATTCTTCGGAAAAGGGAATTCCCATCATTCCCAATTCGCCCATTTGAGCAATGATATCGTAAGGGTATTCGCCTGTACGTTCCATGTCCTCTGCGCGGGGCGCAATGACCTCATCGGCAAAATCTCTTGCCATGTCGCGTATCATTTTATGTTCATCGGTTAGATCAAGATCCATCCTGTCCTCCATGGTTTATAAAGGTTGGTTTATATGCCTGTGGCTCGCTCTCAAATACGGCCACACTGCCAACAAGGCTGCCGCAGATGCCCCCCGATAATATATTGTAGATGAATTTAATTGTATACGCAACCCATCCGGCTTTAAAAAAAGGGGGCTTGGTTCTAATCTCGTCCACTTGATCCAATTAGTGGAGAGCACGTTCGGAAGGTCATAATCGTAATCGTAATCGTAATCATAATCTTACTCTTACTCTTTTACAGTTTATTTTTGAGCTGGCCGATTATGATTACGATTAAGATTATGATTAAGACGAAAAATCTAATGGACCACGTTAGAACCAAGCCCTAAAAAGATGAAACGGCCTTTCATTTTTTATTGTAACCGGCAGGCGGATGACGACTTGCTGCAAAAGTGGTTTGCTGTTGAAAGAAAGAACTTGAACAGGAAGCGAAAAAAGTCTAACGTCCTGAATTAAGATAGAAGAATGTACTGAGGATTGTATAAAGACCACTTGGCTCAAGCCGCTTAAAGCAAATACAGGGCCAAAAGCATATATTATCAAAGGACTATTTTTTTGAGAACTTAAGTAAGAGGAGAGGAGGATCGGAATCATGGCAGGGAAGAATATTTTGGCAGGGAAAAGAATACTCGTTGTGGATGACGAACAGGACATTTTAGACACCCTGGTAGAGATGCTTGATGAATGTGAAATAGAAACCGCTTACACCTTTGAGTCAGCCGAAGAACTCTTGAAGACCAAGGTGTATGATGCGGTGATCCTGGACATTATGGGGGTCAGGGGATTCGACTTGTTGGAGATTGCCACGCGCAAAAAGATGCCGGCATTGATGCTGACGGCCCATGGACTGAGTCCCGATAACCTGGTAGGTTCCATAAGGCTTGGCGCCAAGTCTTATATCCCCAAGGACAAAATTAATGAATTGGATCTCTATCTTAAGGAGATATTCCTGGCTCAGGAAAAAGGGATAGAAAAGTCGGGAAACTGGTTTGCCCATCTGAGTTCCTTCTTTGACGAGCACTTCGGATATGGTTGGAAAAACAAGGAAAAAAAGTTCTGGTCGGAATTCGACAAAACATATCAGGTTTCCAAGGATGAGCTTGAAAGGCTTCTATAGGTTGAGGGATGAAACCTCTACTGTCAGCCGTCAAGGGAGATGTGAGTTCATTTTTCCTTGATTTCACCTCTGACCGTGAGGGTTAATCTCGGCTTCTTGGGGTTGTCCGTCCTGATGGTCAGGTGTGCGGTATAATCCCCTGCCTTTTCGGAGATGTCCTCAACTTCCAAACCATAAACAAATCCTGGCCTGACTTCTTCAAGACGCCATGTGACCCGATCCGGCAGATCATTATCCACGCCGATGACCTTCAGTGGGGTCTCGTGCTCATTGATGATCTCCACACGGCCGCGGACTGCCTCCCCTTTGGCGCCCCACAAAGAAATGAACCCACCCGGATCAAAGGAGACATGGGGTTTCACTTGCCCCCTCAGATGGAGTTCCACGCTCATCCCGGATCGGTCATCGGACCAGACAACGGCCTTCTTCTCAAACTCCCCTCTTACTGTATTGCTATCTATCGTCAATGTGATTTCGCCCCTCCCACCGGGGGGGATGACCCTGACATAACGGGCCAATAAACACCCTCACGAATGGGTCACTCTTCTTATATGAAGATCGGCCGTCCCTCGATTGTAAAGCGTGAAGGTATGGGCAAGCTCTTCTCCTTCGAATATGGTGGGGAAAGTATGCTCGGTTTGTTCAATATGGATCGCGGGTCCCTCTTCCCTTGCTGAATAGGATGTGGTATAACTCAAAAAAGAAAGGAAAAATGAGGTGATAGTCGCAGAGATTATTTGATTGCCTCTCTTCATGGAACAACTCCTTCCCGCAGATGATGCCGTTATTGAAAAAGGGTTATGTGGAAACAACCGGCTCTAAATAAGGAGTTTCGAAGAGGGCTCTCCCAACGACGACTCCAGGGTTGCCAACCGGATCACACCTTATGAATACCTTTGCCCATTGTCAAGGAGTGATTAATCCGCCTCTTACACCAACATTCCAAGGGCTTGAAGCAAACTGCGCAGGCCGCGTCTAATTCAGGTGCAAGAAATGGCCGGAAGGACGTATGCAAAGAGATAAGAGAAACAAAACGGGGGCTTTTTCACTTTTTTGTTGACAATAGGATACGCTTATTGAACAAAGAAGGGTACGCGAGAAAATGATGGGCGCCAGGTGATTCTGGATGCCGCAGAAAAACATGAGCATTGAACTCATCACCCGCGGCGCCAAGACAGAGGACTGTTCGGACCCTGGTGAACGTCGAAAGCTCTCTTGAAGAGTCAATTCTCAATGGAAAGAGGAGGTTTTAACAAATGAGCGGTCTGCCGTTGACCTTCCCCCATATTCTACTGGATAACGCAAAAAAATTCCCTCCCAACCAAGCCGCCATGCGCGAAAAAGACTTGGGTATATGGCAGTCTTATTCCTGGCAGGACTACCTTGAACAGGTCAAGGATTTTGCCCTGGGATTGGCCTCTTTGGGCTTCAAGAGGGAAGATAAAATGGCTATCATCGGGGACAACAGGCCCCAACTATACTGGGGGATGGCTGCATGCCAGTGCCTGGGGGGGGTGCCCGTTCCCCTCTATCAGGATGCCATTCACAAAGAGCTTGAATTTATTGTAGATCATTCAGAGTGCCGGTTTGCGCTGGCCGAGGACCAGGAGCAGACCGACAAGCTTATGCATCTCAAAGACAAGATGCCGAGTCTCGAATATATTATTTATGATGATCCCAGGGGGCTGACAAAATTCAAGCATGACTGGCTCATCGCGTTCACGGATGTCCAGGAGAGGGGTAGAAGATTCGGTAAGGAGAATCCCGACTATTTCACGAATGCGGTCGAACAGGTGAAACCCGACGACCTCTCGCTCATTGTCTACACGTCGGGCACCACGGGCAACCCCAAAGGGGTCATGCAGACTCACCGAAAAGTTGCAGCCTGTTGCCGAGGATTTAATGCCTGGGACAACCTGGATGAGACGGGAAACGTCATGGCCTATCTGCCCATGGCATGGATCGGAGATCATGTCTTCTCCTATGGTCAAGCCCTGTGCGCCGGATTTACGGTCAATTGCCCGGAAAGCACCACCACAATCGTCCATGACCAGAGGGAGATCGGACCCACCCATATTTTTGCGCCTCCCCGCATCTGGGAGAATATCCTGACCCAGATCATGATCAAGATAGAGGATTCGGCCTGGATAAAACGAAAGGCATTCCACTACTTCATGAAGGTGGCCGGCCGGGTTGAGAAAAAGAGGATCGCCAATGAGCGGATTCCGCCTTGGGACAGCATCCTTTATCAATTGGGCCGGATCTTGATTTACGGTCCACTGGTGGACAATTTGGGCATGAGCAACATCAAGGTGGCCTATACGGCAGGGGAGGCCATCGGTCCGGAGATATTTGAGTTTTTCAGGTCCCTGGGAATCAATTTGAAGCAACTCTACGGCATGACAGAGAGCTGCGCCTATGTGTCCATGCAGAAAGATGGGGACATAGACGCTGAATCCGTGGGCCCCCCGGCTCCGGGGGTCGAGATAAAGATATCGGATACCGGAGAGGTACTGTATAAGAGTCCGGGCAATTTCCTGGGCTATTTCAAAAGCCCGGAAGCTACGGCCGAGACCCTTGAAGACGGGTGGCTCCATTCCGGCGATGCCGGCTACATGACGGAAAGGGGTCATCTCAAGATCATCGATCGGGCCAAGGATGTGAGCAGATTGAACGATGGGACGCTGTTCGCGCCCAAATATATCGAGAACAAGCTCAAATTCAGTCCGTATATCAAGGAGGCCGTGGCCCACGGAATGAACAAGGATTTTGTGGCCGTTTTCATTGATATCGACTATGGATCGGTTGCGAACTGGGCGGAAAGGCGACATCTTGCATTTACAAGCTACGGGGATCTTTCCCAGAAGCCAGAGGTCTATGACCTGATCCATGAAGCCATCTGCAAGGTCAACAAGAGCCTGAGCAAGGACGCGAAGCTCAGGAATTCCCAGATCAAGCGATTCCTCCTGTTTACCAAAGAGCTGAACCCGGATGACGGGGAAATCACTCGCACCCGGAAAATAAGGAGGAAATTTGTCGCGAATAAATATGCGGAACTCATCGATGCCCTCTATTCACCCGGACAGGACAGTGTGGTCATGGAAATAAAGGCCACCTATGAAGATGGCCGTACCACCGACGTGAGGGCCGATCTCAAAGTCCGTGATGCCCAGGCCTATTGAAAGAGGAGATACGCCATGAATGAAGGAAAAGAACCCATACTCCGCGCAGAGAATATCAGTATCTCTTTTGGGGGTCTGCAGGCCCTGGACAATGTCAGTCTGGAGATTAATCCCGGCGAGATCCTGGCGATCATCGGACCCAACGGCGCGGGAAAGACCACCATGCTGAACATTCTCAACGGATTTTATAAACCCGATGAGGGCCGCATCATCTTCGAAGGGAAGGAGAGGCCCAAGCATATGAAGCCGAATGATATTGCGGCACAGGGGATTGCCAGGACCTTTCAGAATCTGGCCCTGTTTACGGGGATGTCAGCCCTTGGAAACATCATGATGGGGCGAACCATGAAGATGCATTCCAACATCTTTTCCCAGGGGATTTACTGGGGTTTCAGCCGGAAAGAGGAGATCGAGCACAGAAAGGCGGTAGAGGGGATCATTGATTTCCTCCAGATCGAGAACATCCGCCGGACACCGGCCAGCATGCTCCCTTACGGGCTCAGGAAAAGGGTGGAATTGGCGAGGGCCCTGGCCGCAGAGCCCAAGCTCCTCCTCCTGGACGAACCCATGGCCGGCATGAACCTGGAAGAGAAGGAAGATATCGCCCGGTTCATCCTGGATGCCAACGAAGAATTAGGCTACACTATCGCCCTGATTGAACACGATATGGGGGTGGTTATGGATATCTGTGACCGGATTGTGGTGCTCGATTTCGGTAAAAAGATCGGCGAAGGGACACCGGATGAGGTGAAGGCAAATCCCACGGTTGTTAAGGCCTATTTAGGGACGGCAGGAGAATAATAGAACGGAAAATGAAGGAGATAACAGATGGCTTTTTTCTTTGAGGTGCTGGTTACCGGGCTTATGGTGGGCATCATGTATTCCCTGGTCGCCCTCGGATTTGCCCTGATCTTCAAGGCATCGCAGGTCTTCAATATGGCCCAGGGGGCCATGAGCCTTTTTGCAGCCCTTGCCCTTTACGGTTTTTTTGAGCAGTATCTGCAGCTCCCGTTATGGCTTGCTCTCCTCTGCACCGTGGCTGTCATGACCATCTGGGCGTACGCCATTGTGTTTCTTATCCTGAGACGGCTGGTGAACCGTCCCCCTCTCATGCTCTTCATGGCCACCTTCGGCATCGCATACCTTATGGAGGGGATCGGACAGAGCATCTATGGAACGCAGGCCAAAGGTNTGAACCTCGGCATACCGGATGATCTATATGAAGTGGCCGGCATATTTATCAGCTCTTTTGATCTCTTTTTTGCAGTAGTGGCCGCCTTGCTGGTAGGCGGTCTGGTCTGGTTTTTTCAGAAAACGAGGAACGGAAGGGCGCTCAGGGCTGTGTCCGACGACCATGAGGCGGCCCTGTCCGTGGGGATTCCCCTTCTCAAGGCCTGGACTCTGACCTGGATCATTGCAGGGGTTGTTGCTACAGTGGCGGGCGTGGCCTGGGGAACACGCTTAGGGGTCCAGTTCAGCCTCTCCTTTATCGCGCTCAAGTCCCTTCCCGTTCTCATTATCGGTGGGATTGACAGCATCCCCGGCGTGATCCTCGCGGGACTCATCGTGGGCGCCTGCGAAACCCTGGGGGAGGTCTTCATCGGGCCCTATGTGGGAGGGGGCATTCAGACCTTTTTGCCCTATCTCCTGGCCCTGCTTGTCCTCTATTTTAAACCATACGGCCTTTTCGGCAAAGAGATCATAGAAAGGGTATAGACCATGTTCTATAGAGAATGCGGTAATTTCAAAGACAGTTATGACAAGGATATGGCCATCTTCCCCATCCCTTTGGACAGGTGGGGATTTATCGTGATGCTTTTTGTGGCCTTTGTCATTGTTCCCTTATTTTCCAGCGAATACCTGATGATGAACATCATTGTTCCCTTTTACTGTTTCGCGCTTTCCGCCTTCGGGCTTAATGTCCTGGCCGGATATGCCGGCCAGATCTCCATCGGGCACGCCGCCTTTATGGCCGTTGGGGCTTATGGCTCATTTATCCTGTACGGCCGGTACGGCGTGCCGCTCATCCCGAGCATCATTGGCGGCGGCGTGGTTGCCTCGATCGTAGGAGCTTTTTTCGGGCTCCCTTCCCTCAAGATCAAGGGGTTTTATCTGGCCATTTCCACCCTGGCCTCCCAATTCATCATAGAATGGGTTATCGTGCATGTACATTGGATAAGCGGCGGGGTTTTTGGAACCATTGAGGCGCCGAAGATGTTTATCTTCGGGTTTGCTTTAGACACACCGGTCAGGAAATATTATTTGGTCCTCTGCATTATGGTCCTGTTTATGACAATCGGCAAGAACCTGGTGCGTGGTCAGTTGGGAAGGAACTGGATGGCCATCAGGGATGTTGACTATGCGGCCGAGATTATCGGGGTGAATCTCTATCGGGATAAGTTGATTGCCTTTGCCGTCAGCACCTTTTATGCGGGTGTCGCAGGTGCTTTAATAGCTTTCTGCTATATAGGGGTTGCAAATATTGAAGAGTTCAACGTCATGACCTCTTTTGCCCTTTTAGGCATGATCATCATCGGGGGGTTGGGGACGGTCCTCGGTTCATTTCTCGGAGCAGGTTTTTTCGTTATGCTCCCGATCGCCATCAACCATGGGCTGGGCACATTCATGGAGGTGGTGCCTGCTGATATTCTCTCCAATATCGAGGCCATTGTTTTCGGGGGCCTGATTGTCCTTTTTCTCATTGTGGAACCCTATGGCATGGCCAGGCTCTGGCACACCATCAAGGATAAATTGCGGCTCTGGCCATTTCCATATTAGTTCATAAACAGTCAAATAGTTAACCACTCAACCACGTAACGAAGCTTGGATTCAGTCTCTCATTTATGGGGAGGTTTTTTTAACCACGAACTTTAGGGATAGGAGGAGATGGCATGGGACGTAAATTGGTTTTTGGTTTATTTTTGAGTGTTCTCGCAGCGAGTTTTGTCCTCGTTTCAGGGTCGGCAATCGCCGCCGAGGAAAAAAAGGAAGCGCCAACCCAGTTTGTGGGTATCCTGGCTTACCGGACCGGCCCCTTTGCAGCGGGCGGCAGCGGGTTCAGCAGCGGTATGGAAGACTACATGGAGTTAATAAACCTCAATGGCGGGATCAACGGCATCAACTACTCATTTGAGGAGTGCGAAACCGCCTATAACACGGCACGAGGCGTCGAGTGCTACAACCGTTTCAAGGATAAGATGACCTTTACCCATCCCCTGAGCACCGGGATCACTTACGCGCTGATCCCCAAGGGCACAGAAGATCACATATCCATTATCTCGAGCGGGTATGGTCGAGCCGATGCCTCGGATGGCCGGGTGTTTCCCTGGGTCTTCACCCTTCCGATCAATTACTGGTCTCAGAATACGGCCAAAATAAAATTCATCGCCATAAAGCAGGGATGGGACGGGAAAGATATGGCGACCATAGGGAAATACCTGAAGGGTTTGAAAATCGCCAATCTGCACATCGACGTCCCCTACGGCCAGGAGACCAAACCGATCCTGGATGCCCTGGCCAAGATGTATGGCTTCGAGATCAGGCACTTTCCGGTGCCCTGGCCGGGGATTGACCAGAAGGCCCAGTGGATGGACATCGTGAGAAGATACAAGGCAGACTGGGTCATCAACCGAAACTGGGGCGTGTCCTGTACTGTTCCTCTCAAGGAGGCGGCCAGGCTCAATTTCCCCAGTGACAAGATTCTCGGTGTCTGGTGGTGCGGATCCGAAGAGGACGTGCTCCCTGCCGGCCCGGCAGCCAAGGGTTATTACTCGGCAAACTGGCACGGTGTTGGAAGGGACTTCCCCGTTATCCAGGAGATTATCGATAAGGTCCACGGTGTTATGAAAGGACATATCTCATTCACCCGTGTGGGTTCCGTTTACTATAACAGGGGAGTTTATGCAGGAATCGTCAACACTGAGGCCATCTTAACTGCCCAGAAGAAGTACGGGAATAAGGTGCTTAACTCCGAGGAAATACGATGGGGTTTTGAGAACTTGAATATCACCAAGGAGAGAATCAAGGAGATCGGGGCAGAAGGTTTTATGGAGCCACTAAAAATTACCTGTGCAGACCACGAGGGTGGAGGAAACGTTTTCTTCCAGCAGTGGGATGGCGAGAAATGGGTCATGACAGGGATCATCGTAGAACCCATGAAGGAGTTTGTCAGGGAGATGATTGAGAAATCAGCCGACGCCTATGCCAAAGAGAATAAGATAGAAATAAGAGAATGTAAGTAGGGCAAACCTTAAACCTGCGGGAAGGGGAGCGTGCACGGCCCCCTTCCCGATTCAGTTGGATCAGTCGTTGGAGGTGAATAGATATCATGGCCACAGAGCAGGCCCCATTACTCAAGGTTAATAACATCGAGGTCATCTACGAGCATGTGATACTGGTCCTGAAAGGGGTTTCCCTCGATGTCTATGAAGGGCAGATCGCTTCTCTCCTGGGCGCCAATGGCGCCGGTAAGAGCACGACCCTCAAGGCCATCTCCAACCTGGTCAAGGCAGAGCGTGGCGAGGTGACCAAAGGGACGGTGGAATTTGACGGGAAGCGGGTGGATAGGTTGTTTGCACCCCAATTGGTAAAAATGGGTCTTATCCAGATAATGGAAGGGAGACACACATTTGAGCATCTGACCGTTGAAGACGATCTTCTCACAGGCGCATATACAAGGGGTCGAGACAAGAAAGGGACTAAAGCGGCCCTGGAGAAGGTCTATGGATATTTCCCCCGTCTCAGGGAACGCAGGGGCGCCAAAACCGGTTATATATCCGGGGGCGAGATGCAGATGTGCGCCATCGGACGCGGCCTCATGGCAAAACCGAAGATCATGCTCCTGGACGAGCCCTCCATGGGCCTGGCGCCTCTGCTTGTGGAAGAGATATTCAACATCATCCATCGTCTCAATAAGGAGGAACATGTGGGCATGCTTCTCGCTGAACAGAATGCGGCCATGGCCCTCAAGTATGCCGAGTACGCGTATGTCATGGAGAATGGTCGCGTTGTCCTCGACGGGGCCGCCGAGAAGCTTAAGAACAATGCCGATGTGAAGGAGTTCTACCTGGGCCTGACCGCGGTGGGAAAGAAGAGTTACCGGGATGTGAAGCATTACCACAGGAGGAAACGCTGGTTGGCTGGATAAGGCATCCCTTTCATTCTTTTCAAAATTGCAGGCCTGCGGGCTCTTTCTCTCCCCACCCGGTCTACATTCAAATTCCACACAATTTATAGGCGCAGGACTTGGCAGACTCAATGTCGGCCAGTCGTGCAATCATGATTTTTTGGGCCTGGGGAGAGCCTGCTCCATGAATCGATTCCGTTAAATATGAAACCGCCCCTGTTCCTAATGTGATGTTCTCAATAAGACGGAGTATTCGCATCCGTTTTTCGCTATCCACACCCTTCCTGCCCACCAGATACTTTTTCACATAGGACCCTATTTCGGGGTTTTCCTGGTCCTTTAGTGAAGGCATGGTGACCATGATGCCGCCGGCTATGTCCTGGGCCAGGCGGGATATCTCAAAGGGAAAGCGGGTGATGTTGAGCTTGCATACATTGGCCAGGAGGGGATCCACAGTAAAAGCGCCGCTTGGTGTGGGATAGCCCTTGCTTGTGCTGGCCAGGGCCCCTGCATGCAGCGTCTCATTAAGGTGGATCATCTCCGCTATCTTATCCTTGATATGGGAGGTCTTTTCCGTGCCGTGGGCCTCGGCGATGGCCGCGGTTGCGCCGATAAGTACGTCGCCCACTCCGACCTTACACCCGCCGTAGCTGGCCCTGTGGTGGGCCGCGAAAAGCTCCACGAGCCGCCCGGTCATGGAATATTCTCCTTTCATGAATATCCTTTCTTCCGGTACAAAAATATCGTCAAACACCACCATGGCCTCACAACCGCCGTAATAGAGGTTGCCCACGTCTGATCGGCCATCTTCAAGGCGTCTTGTATCAGACGGCTGACGGCCGTATATGAAAGTAACCCCTTTNGTATCCGCAGGCACTGCAAAGGAAACAGCGTACTCTCTGTCTTCCTCTCTCAGTGCCCTTGTGGGAACAACGAGCAGTTCATGGGAATTTACTGCACCGGTAATATGGAGTTTTGCTCCGCGAACCACGATGCCTCCCTTTTTTTCCTCTACGATATGTATATACTGATCCGGATCTTCCTGCCTTGAGGGCGGAAGGCTCCGGTCTCCTTTTGAGTCGGTCATACAGGCGGCGGGCACGAGATCGTTGGACTGGACATGCTTCATGAAATCCAAAAACCGACCATGATACCCCGTTCTGAACTCCTGATCCAGATCATAGGTAATGGCATAGACGGTATTCATACAGTCCAGCCCCGCACAACGCTGGAAGCAGCAGGCTGTTTTTCTCCCCATCTCTCTCAGCATAAGGTCTGATTCATATCATAATGTTGAAAGATATCCAGGCCTCGATCCAGCATGATTTTCCATCCGGTATCCGTAATGATATGTCTGGCATGGAGGGCGTTGGTTTCATCAAATTCCCAATCAAGTCGGATGCCGGCGCCCCAGATGCTTTCCTGCATCTGTATCAGATATTCTTTTTGCTGGTCTCCCTTGAATTCATCTTCTACGGTCAGGAGATGAACCTCTATCTCTTCGTCATCGGATTTCAATTTCGCCACAGTTTCCAGGAATTCCATCAGATTTCTGGCCTGGTAGAACAACCGGATATAGGGATCTGTGATGGTGATTTTACCGGCCCCTTTCAGGTAAGATCCAAAGAGGTCGTCATAGCTGACGCCGCGCTGGTTTTCCTGAAAAACGAGATGCTGCTCCCCGAGGCTGCGAGGCTTGGACGGGCTATCGTTTGATAATCCCTCTTTCTCTTGAATATTGGGGGACTCTTCTTCCTCCATCTCCCCGGGTCGATCCTGATGATAATGTTGAGGGTACTGTCTTTCCTCAATGGTCTGCACCAGGGTGGGTTCTTTTTGTCCGACTCGCGTATAACCGAATCGTACTGGTTCGTAGGTCTGATCAATGCGCAGGAGCTGGTCTTTAATGCGTTTACGGCCTTCAATGGCAAACCGGAGGATTTCTTCAATTTCCGATTCAGTTGCTTCTTTGTGGGGAAAGAGAATTTTCATGAGGCCGGAAAACGTCTTATTCACGGAATCCCGATCCCTGGTGGAAATGTCGCTGAGCAATTCAAAATGCTCGGCATACCGTTGGGAAAAATCATGATTTCGAAGGGACCTGAGAATTTCGGCAAGATAATCGACCACAAACCCGTACCCTTCCGAAAACATTTCTCCGCGTATGATACCCACTTCCCAGCCGGGAATGTAGAAATGGATCCGATCCAGAAACGCGGAGTCATGGTATGCCTCGGGAAGATCGTCGAACAGGTCTGCATGCTTGAGCATATAGGGAAGGGTGTGTTGGGTGTTGCCCACAAAAACCATGGAGGCCTCGGCGCCCAAGGTTTCAATTCCTCGGGAGAAGGATTTGTTGGCCATGTAATTCTTCATAATATCCACAAGGGCTTTATTGGGGCGTTTTTTCTTCCCCGCAAACTCGTCAAAGGCCACCGCATCCCAGTAACCCACCAGCCCCAGCTTCCCCGGAATTATTAACAACAGAGATCACGGCAAATCGCCAATTTTCTCAATTAGAATTATGCACAGCCCTTAGGGTCGTACTGGCCTACCGCATTGAGCTTGGTTAGGTGGAATGAAAG
>DUZB01000018.1 GCA_013349725.1 Deltaproteobacteria bacterium
GTTATTGGCGATCAGATGAAGATTTTTTTCTCTGGTCTTTTTACTCCAGCCAATAAAACGATCCCGCACGCCGATATACCAGGGTGCAGAGCCCCATACCAGACAGGAAAGGGGTCAAATCTACTCTTAGCTCTTGCTATCCGTTTGTTTAATAATTTACTGTGCTACTGGGCTGTCAGGGAACTTGGCCAAAGGTTGGCGTCAATGAGTCGCAGATTGGATCTTTCAATTACGGCTGTGAGTCAATCGGCTTTGCGGGGTGAACTTCCGGTTAAGCAAAACAATCTATTGCTCGTTGAAGGTGGAAAGTTTACATGTTGAGAACGTCCCCGGTCTCGCGCTGGAAGAACGACAACCTGTGTCTCTATAGGTACGTCTGCCCCTTCAGGAATCGGTACTCATCGTAATCAGCAGCCAGCCGGTTGCAGAGATTCTTGCTGCGGCTGCCTTGTACATTGTTTGCCCCACCTTCACCTGCAGATGCCAGATCCCGGCATGGGGATCTTTTTCTACACAGGTTAACACATTCTCCCCTGCCTTATTGAACAGGCTGTTGGATGAAAATACCGCTTTCTTATTCCCGGGAACCCCGGATGTTCGATAATATAAAATAGCGCTGCCTGCCCTCGTATTGACCCTGTCGATCTCTTCCGTGGCTGCCGCCCTGTTGGCCGCAATGGCCAGACCCTCCCGGTCCATGATGATACTGACCAGATTCCCGGTTCGACCCGCGATATGCTTGAGCAACCGGCGTGAAAGCTGCGTCAGGGTAATATCCCTGGAAATGACCCCTAAGAGTGTATCCCGGCTGTACACCGGATAGGAAACGGTCACCATCATGCCCGCGTCGGCAAGATCCAGATAGGGTCGCTGCCAGCCGAAACTCCGTCCTTGAAAGTCCGCCACCGTGTAAAAATCCTGCTTTGTAGGGGGCAGGTTGTTCACCGCCTCTTTCAACGGAAGATACGGATAGATAAAGAAAGCCTCATCGGCCGTGGTCATATAGACCCAGGAATAGCCAAATGTCTGGTAGGCTGTTTTGAATAGTGGAGTCATGGACACAAAGGCTTTCAATTCCCTGGTAACATGGGGGGTGATATGGCGGCCGTTGTAAAAAAGATAGGTCGGAACCGGCGCCTGAAAGACCGGTTCAGGACCACTTGAAAAGGGACGAAAACTCACCGTTTTCCCATTCTCAAAGGCGCTTTTCATCCAAAGGCCCTTTTCTGCCTCGTCCATGGGCGGAGTGGCCTCGTAAATACGGGCATACTCCTCAGCCAGTGCCTTGATACTTTTGGAAACGTGTTCCAGTATCAACTCCAGACTTCGGGAAAGCTGCAGGCTTATTGTCCCAAGGCAGTCTTCGGATTTCATGGCCTGAAGGGTCCGGCCGGCATTCATCAAAAAGCAAAATAAAAAGATGAGAACGAAGAACCCGAATCGTCTTCTGAAAAATTTCAGCATGGTTTCATCTCCCGTAAAGAACCTTCATTGGATCATTCATCCACCGGTATTTCCTGATAACAACTTCAGGATGTCCACCACCTCCGGGAGATGACGGCACACGAAGTCCGGATCGGGATCTCCCTGTTCCATGGTTGTCTCCTTTCCATTGGTGAGGTATGCGGTTTTCGCCCCTGCGCTCTTTCCCGCGATAATATCAAAACGAAAATCCCCCACCACAAGCAGTTCTTCGGGCGGAAAACCCATTGCAAAGGCTGCTTTGATTACCCCATCGGGATGAGGTTTTGGCAGGGAATTGTCGCGGGTGATCACCACGGCAAAATCAGTCATGGAAAAGCCCCGGAAACTCGACAGCGCAGTTTGTATGGACCGAAGACTGTTTCGGGTCAGGATGCCGAAAGGGATCTTCATTCTCCCGAGATTTGAAAGACACGCGCTTACCCCCCTGTTGGGGATAGACTCTCTTGCGGCCGCCTCTTCATGGGTTTCAAGCATCTCCTTGAGAAGAGCACGCCTTTCGGCAGGCTGTTTTTCAATATACTCAAGGATCGGCTGATCCAAAGGGCATCCCAAATCCCGCTTGATGGCCTTGAAGTTAATGGCGCCGGGGACCGTTAACGTCCCATCGAAATCAAATAGAACACCCTTGATTGGAAATTCTTTATCCGTGCCGGTTCCCCTCATGACTTCTGTCCGAACTCCCTGGTAGAGCAACCCTTTTCCTTTCACAAGAACTCCTTTGACTTAGCGGTCAAGATATCTTAACATCCGGAAACATTCAACCACGTTAGGGCCTGCCGACCTCCTTTCTGAAGATCCTGTTTTCTGTGGTTTTGGAATAAGGATAGGAGGAGACGTTAAGAACCTTTCGTTTGTCACACCACATTCTATCAGATCCCCGAATCGTTTGCAACACCGGTTGCGGGGTCAAATGGGGAAATACAGAAAGAGCAGGATGATCAAAAACAGAGAGGAATATTCATGAGGATCCACAGATATCCTGAAGAAAAAGAACTGCTGAACCAAAAACTTTCGCGGCGCAAAAAGCTCTACGACCGTTCGCTCGTTCAATCGGTTACCGATATTTTCAACCAGGTTGCCGAATCGGGGGACGAAGCCATTCTCCATCTCACGGAGAAATTCGACCATGTCCAATTAGATACTCTGCGGATCTCGGAGGAATATATTCGGAAATGCGTTGGTCAGATCCCGGATGAACTTCTTCGCGCTATCCACCATGCCAGAAGAAATATTGAAGAAGTGAACCGGTACCTCCTGCCTGAAGACATGAAAACCGTGAAGATTCGAGAGGGTACCGTCATCGGCGAAAAAACGACGCCCCTGGCTTCGGTGGGGCTGTGGGTCCCTGCAAGGAAAGGTCCTTTGATTTCAACCGCGCTGATGCTGGTGGGCGCCGCCAAAGTGGCAGGCGTCAAAAGAATTGTCGTAGGAATGGCGCCGAACGCAAGAGGGGAAGCAGATCCCGCAACCGTTGCGGCTTCGAACCTGGCCGGGGCAACTGATATTGTCGTGGGAAACGGGGTAGGGGTAATCGCCGGATTCTCCATGGGGACGGAAACCATTCCTGAAGTTGACGGTATTTTCGGACCCGGTCCGGGAGGCATTGCTGCTGCCATGAGTGTTGCGTTCTCTTATGGAAAAAAGACCGTTCTGGGAATAGGTCCCACTGACTCGGCCATCATCTGCGACGAAACGGCTGATCCGGAAATCCTTGCATACGATATGATTAATGAAGGGGAACATGGCCCGGATTCATCATCCATCCTGGCTACAACCTCCATGGAGGTTGCGGAAGGGGTCTGCCGGCATCTGGATGAATACCTGAAGAAAGGCCCCGAAAGGGGGAGTATCCTTCAAACGGTTTTCTCTGAAGAAGGGCTTGGCGCGGTCATCCATTGCGAGAGTCTTGAAGACGCCATGGATGTGATCAATGAGTATGCCCCGGAACACATGATCATCAAATGCAAAAAGAACAACGAGGAGGCAGTCCTGAGCGGCATCCGGAATGCGGGAGAAATTCTGGTTGGAGAATACGCCCCCTTCACTGCGGGAAACTATGCCATCGGCATAACGGCCGTACTGCCCACCAATGGGTACGCAAAGAGTGTTTCGGGCATCACTTCAAAGGACATGGTAAAGACTTCCACCATCGGGATACTGGACAGGGAAGCCCTGCACCGGCTCCTCCCGACCATTCGGGAGATAGGGAAATGGGAAGGGCTGCCTTCCCATGTGCTGGCTGTTGAGAAAAGATTTGAATAGCTTGTGCCTGAACGAAACTTTATTCATGCACGGTTTTGGAGTAAGGCATATTGCAGGGTTTTGATGGCCTGAATTCTTTGCGATACTATCAAGTATGTCAAATGGTTGGAGCTTTAAAGCGAATTTCTGCACCTACTGTATCTTGTGTCTGTGCAGCGTTTTCCGATTTTCCGTTTCTATAGGAAATTTTCGTCAATGCATGGCGAGATCCCGGCAAATTGGTCCATGAAAGCGAAATCTGTGACTTCAAGGCTGGCATATGTAATCTTGCGTTGGACACTTCTCAAATTTTCGGTTTACAGGGGTTGAAAATCGGACTAAATTGGGTCAAGTGACGTACAAGACTTAATGCAAGCAAGATTCTGTTTCAAAGCCATCTGATTTGACAACAACTGAATATGTAAGCTTGAATCTGGCTGTTATCAAGGATTGCCGCAGTCTTCAGTAGAATCATGATCAAATCCTATCTATTACTTTATCGTAAATGGAGGTTATTATTAAGATGTTTATTATCATTACAACATGTTAGCTTGGCCCGACCCCAGCCCCGGAAGCTTTTCAAACCGCACAATGCTGCCGACAGATTGTACTACTTTACCTTGAAAATCTTCAGTTGACATGACTATTTTCAAGGTATAATATGATTCAATGATTCCCAGACCAGAACCTATCCGTCAAATAGGGACTTCGTTTCATATACATCCAGCCACTGCCCTGCTCGGACCGCGGCAATGTGGCAAGACTACTTTGGCTCGGTTCATCGCTGAACAAGAGCCGTCCACATTTTTTGACCTGGAAGACCCTGTTGACATCCAGCGTCTTACTGCTCCCATGCAGGCGTTGAAGGATCTCTCCGGCCTGGTAATAATAGACGAGATTCAAAGAAAACCCGAACTGTTCGAATTGCTCCGTGTACTTGTGGATCGATCCTCCGGACAAAATACCAAATTTCTGTTACTTGGATCAGCATCACCGCATTTGGTCAAAGGTGTTTCCGAATCTCTTGCTGGAAGAATCGGATTTGTTGATTTGGGTGGTTTTCCTAAATCTTTTCTTGCCGATTCCGAGTCTGACAGTATCCTATGGCGTGAGAGCTTTATCCGAACGTTTCTTGAAAGAGACATTCCGCAGCTTGGCATAAACATTGCCGCGGAAACCCTTCGCCGATTCTGGACGATGGTAGCCCATTACCATGGGCAGGTGTGGAATGCAGCGGAATTCGCCCGGGCTCTTGGTACTGCTGAAAATACAGCCCGGCGCTATCTCGATATTCTTTCCGGCGCCGGCATCGATGCTTTTCGTTTGCCGTCGTCTCCCGGCAAACGAAAAAAATACTCATCTTCGTGCTCTCGGTGCCTCTGTGGTGCAATCCAATTGCCGTTAGGACTTCAATAAATTTTAAGTTACCGTATTTATGAAACTCTGTACTTAGGACTGATTTTGTTGTATGATGTAATTAGTCTTGTCGTATGTTTGGGTATTTTCCATGAGATTTTGAGCCCGCGCATTCATTCCGAAATTTGGATTGTGCAGCTCATGCCTACTGAAACCCTGAGACCCCTGTCCGGCCAATGTCACGATCCGCCAAACTGAAACACCTGATCCTGTTCGCTGCGCTGTCCCTCTTGTTTCTGATATCTATTTCTTCAGCCGGGGCGGAACACCCCTTCCCGAAACCGGAGGGCCTCGTTAATGACTTTGCCCATGTGATCTCCCCTGGCTATAAACAGAAGATTACCGCTGTTACCGGGGAATTGCTTCAGAAAACGGGAATTCCGGTGGTGGTCGTCACCATGCCGGATATGGGGGGAGCGGAGTATAACGACTATGCCAACCGCCTTTACCAAGCCTGGGGAATCGGAAAAAAAGGGGAAGACAAGGGCGTCCTCATTTTCGTGGCGGTCAAAGAGAGAAAGATGCGCATTGAGACCGGGTATGGCGTGGAGGGAGTCCTCCCCGACGGCCTGGTCGGGGAGATACGCGATCGTTACATGACCCCTTTGCTGAAACAGGACAAATTCGGCGAAGGGTTGTTTGCGGGCGCATCAGCCGTGGCCCGGGTCCTTGCGAAGGCCTCGGGGGTGGCGTTAGGCGGTCAGGCGCCGGAAAACAGTGTCAAGAAACAGTCAGGGTTTTCTCTTTTCCCCATCCTTATCCTATTGATCATCATTATGCTCATATCGAAAAAGGTAGGCGGATCGTGGTTTTACCTCCTGCTCCTTCTGCTTGGTCATGGCGGCGGGGGAGGTCATGGATCAAGCCGTTCCAGTGGTGGATTCGGCGGCGGTTTCAGCGGTGGATTCGGCGGTTTCGGGGGCGGCATGAGCGGAGGCGGCGGCGCCGGAGGCGGCTTTTAAAAGGAGCAACGATGGGGAAAAATCAAACTGATCCAAAAAGGTTACTGCCGGATATTACAGACGACTACAAGTCCCTTTTCGGCGATGACCTTGTCAGCATTATCCTTTATGGCAGTGCAACGGGACGGGGTTTCCGGCCCGGAAAATCCGACATCAATTTCATGATCGTGCTCACGGAAGAGGGGATAGAACATCTTGACCGGACCTTTGATGTGGTAGGTAAATGGCGGAAAAGGGGCGTGGCCGTTCCTCTCTTTTTGACGGAAGAATACATCCAAACCTCCTTGGATGTTTTTCCCATTGAATATCTCAATTTCCGAAACAACCACGTTCAGGTTTTTGGGAAGGAGATCCTCAAAGGTCTTGAATTCAATACCGAGTTCCTCCGGCTTCAGTGTGAAAGGGAGATCAAGGGCAAACTCCTTCTGCTGAGAGGGGCCTTTGTTGAGACCTCGGGGAAGGGAAAGGCCCTGAAAGGGCTTATCATACAGGCTCTCCCGGCGTTGATGGCAATCTTTGAGGCCTTATTGCACCTGAAAAGCATGGATCTCCCCGGAGAAAGACGTCAGATCGTCGGGGCGGTGGCTGACGCATTTGGTTTGGAGCTTGGGGTATTTGAAGGCCTTCTTGATATCAAGGAGGAAAAGTCCAAGATCGGCGAAGAAGAAAGCCTTCATCTGGTTAAAGGCTGCTTGAAGGAAATGAGAAAGCTTTCTGTACTGGTAAATTCATTGGGAGGATAACGTGGGGAAAGGACTAAAGACCTTACTGGTTGTTTTAGGCATATTGCTGCTTATCGTTTTTGCCGCTTATTCCTATCTGAAGGGGACCTACAATACCCTTGTGACCATGGATGAAGGCGTCAAAGGGGCGTGGGCCCAGGTGGAAAATCAACTCCAGCGTCGTTATGACCTGATCCCCAATTATGTTGAGACGGTCAAAGGCTATGCCAAACACGAAAAAGAGGTTTTCGTTGAAGTTGCCGAGGCCCGCTCAAAAGTGGCGGGCGCCGCCACCGTCAACGATAAGATCCAGGCCAACAGTCAGCTCAGCTCCGCCCTTGGACGGTTGTTGCTGGTCGTTGAACGGTATCCGGAGTTGAAGGCCAACACCAATTTCATCCGTCTGCAGGATGAGTTGGCGGGAACTGAAAACCGTATCGCGGTAGAGCGCAGGCGGTTTAACGAGTTGGTGAAGGACTATAACGTTAAGATACGAAGCTTTCCCACGAATATATTGGCGGGCATGTTCGGGTTTGAAAAGGCCGCTTTCTTCCAAGTCCCCAAGGAACAACAGCAAGCGCCCAAAGTAAAGTTTTAGCCCTTGGCCCCCTGGCGCTGCGAGGCGCAAGAGGGCGGCCACACGGTGGAAGCATTAACGCTACGCCTTCTCTCTTTAACCGCGATCCGAAGCCTGGCGCGTGATCCGCCAGCAGTTGTGGATATGTTTACTGCGGATGAAATCATAAGGAATTGTCCCGGTTGAAATGTTCTCCATGGCGAATTCCTTCAGTTTTTCGGAATCCATTTTGAACTGCCTGTAGTTGTTGGAAAAAAGGATGATACCGTTCTTGCTCAATCTGGAGGCGGCAAGTTTGATCAGTTCGGGATGAAAACCCTGGATGTCGAAATCCCGGGATGTTTTTGAATTGGAAAATGTGGGGGGATCCAGGAAAATAAGGTCGTAAAGCTGTCTGTCCTCCTTCAGCCAGGCCTGGCAGTCCGCCTTGAAAAACCGGTGATTCCCTCCGCTGAATCCATTCAGAGCCAGGTTTTCCTTTGCCCAGGAAAGATAGGTGTTTGAATGATCCACGGAGGTGGTGGTTTTAGCCCCCCCGTCCGCCGCATAGACGGTGGCCGTTCCCGTATAGCAGAAAAGATTCAGGAATCGCTTTCCCTTGGCAAGTTTCCGGATGAGCTCCCTTGTCATCCTGCCGTCCAGAAAAATGCCGCAGTCCAGATGATCGGTAAAATTGATCAGAAAACGGTTCCCTCCTTCCTGCATGGTAAGGAATTCCCCTGAAGAGCTGATCCTCTGATACTGTGTCTTTCCTCTCTGCCGTTTCCTGTTCTTACAGAAGATATCTTTCCTGTCCACATCCAAGGCCATGGGAAGCGCGCTTACGATTTCACGAAACCGCGCTTCAGCCATTTTCGAATCAACCGTTCCCGGTGGGGCATATTCCTGTACGTGAAGCCATTTATTCTCAAAAAAATCAATGGAAACGTTGTATTCGGGCATGTCCGAATCGTAAAGCCTGTAAGAGGAGATCCCTTCCTTTCCGGTCCACTTCCGAAGCTTTTTAAAGTTTTTCTTCAGCCTGTTGGCGAACATCTCCGCTCCGGGGCTTAGAGGGGGCTTTGGTTTTTCTTTCAGGCGGCTTCTTTCTTTTTCGGTGAACAGGTGAAAATGCGCCAGGGTGCATTTGATTGGGCCGTTAAAAAGGACATTCACCTTGTCTGCTTTGAGCCCCGTGTTCCGGGCCAGTTCTTCATCCGCGGTAATTAGAGACGCCCGCCATCCCGGAAAATTTTCCGAGAGCACCTTCCCCAGCTTCCCGTACAGGGCCGGAAGGTCCTCTTTCGTCCCGATCCGTCTGCCATAGGGGGGATTTACAGCCACCAGACCAACCGGGAGCGCTTTTATTTCCGCCGGGGAGATTTCGTCAATACCCTTCCTTCGTACCTGTATGAATGGTTCAAGCCCTGAAAGCCGGACATTTTCCATGGTGGAATCCACGCTGCGTCCGTCAAGATCAAACCCTACGATCACGGGAATGTTGTCCTTCCCCTTTTCCCTTCTCAGGTGGGCTTCTTCCAGCAGCTCTTTCCACAGGGCGGGCATGTGTTGCTTCCACCCCATAAACCCGAAGTAGTCCCTGAAAAGACCGGGGGCGATATCTCCCGCCATAAACGCTGCTTCCAGGAGGAACGTACCCGTACCGCACATGGGGTCGACAAAGGCTCCTCCCCGCCGGCTAATCTCCTTCCAGCCCCCTCTCAGCAGGATGCCGGCGGCAACATTTTCCTTCAGGGCAGCTATCCCGCCGCCTTCTTTATAATTCCTCCTGTGGAGGCTTTCCCCCGACAGATCGAGACTCAATGTGGCCTTGTCCTGTTGAATGTGGAGATTGATGATCACATCCGGCCGGAGAATTTCAACGGAGGGTCTTATTCCGTACCTGCTTCGGAAATAGTCCGATACGGAGTCTTTCACCACCAAAGCGGCATACTGGGAGTTGTTGAACCCGGATTGGTAAAGGGAACATCGCACCTTGAAAAGGCCATCTTCCGTGAGATGCATCTCCCACGGAATCTCTTGGACGGCATCATAAAGCGCTTCCTTGGTCCCGGCATGGAAGGTGGAAATTTCCAGAAACAACCTGTTCGCGATCCTCGACCACAAGCAGACCCGGTACGCGGTTTCCAGGTTTCCCTCGAAGGAAACGCCGCCCTTTGTTTCTTTTATGGATGTTGCGCCGAAGGATACCAGTTCGTCGGCTAAGAGTTGTTCCAGAAAAAGGGGAGTTGTACAGAAAAAAGAAAGTGTCATAGTTGTTAATCCTTCAGGAAAATTTGGGACGCAGATAAACGCAGATTCTCAAGATAGAGGCATCCCCGGCACTGATCCACGAAAAACCTGATTTTGTTACATGACCATGTAATTTCCTTCACATTTTGCGTCTTTGCGTGAGACCTTTCAGTTGCGGTTTTTTCGGGTTAAGGATTCATCCTCATTTTTTCGTGAAAAGGGCGCCGAAAAATCCTTCCATCCCGTGAATGTGGGGCAGGGTTCGGAAAAAACCATTCCCATCCACCAGGTCCAATGCCCATCCGGGAGCGGATTTTCGAAGATCTATCAGGGCCATTGTGGAATTCCTTCTGAGAAACCGCTCTACATTGTTTTCATTTTCTTCTTTCGACACGGTGCAGGTGACGTAAAGCAGTTTTCCTTCAGGTTCGAGGACCTCTACGGCCCTATTCAGCAGGCTCTGCTGTAACTCGGCAAGACGCTCTATATCTTTACCGGTCTTGACGAGTTTGATATCCGGATGCCTTGAGATGACTCCCAGGCCGGAACAGGGAGCATCCACCAGGATCTTTTGGAAAGGCCTTTTCAGAAGCCTGTGAAGGGATCGGGTTGCGTCTGCAATGATGGGCATGATGGTCCCTATTCCAAGTCGCCCCGTACTGTGTATCAGGCCCTGAATTCTTTCCCGGTTCGTATCCACTCCTAAAATGAAACCCCGATCCTTCATCAGTGCGGCCATGTGGGTAGATTTTCCACCGAATCCCGCGCAGACATCCAGTACGGATTCCCCGGATTCAGGAAAGAGGAGGTGAGAGCATATCTGGGCCGGTCGGCTCTGGACCTGGAACAACCCCTGATGAAATGCCTGCAATTTGTGAAGCGGCCCTTTTAAACGGGCTATTTCAATCGCTTCAGGACAGCGTAGATCCAAAGAGCAGTCTATTCCTTCTTCTCGCAGAATCTCCAAGAGTTTTTCGCGGGTCGTTCCGAGTGTGTTTGTTCGAATAAAGAGCCGCGGAATATCGTTTCCCGCTCGGAGCATCTTTTCTGCCTCCCCCACCCCATGCTCCCTTATCCATTGTTTCACCAGCCACATGGGATAGGCGTAGGTTATGGCCAGATAAAGAGCAGGATCGCGGTCTGCATCCGGGAAAACCATTTCGCCTTTTTTCCTGCAGATATTCCGCAAAATGCCGTTGACGACGCCCCTGAGGTTTTTCTTGGGGAGCTTTCCGGCCTGTTTGACCGCTTCATTGACGGCTGCCGATTCAGGAACCCGATCCATGAGGAAAATCTGGTATACGGCCAGGCGAAGGATGTTTAATATGGGAAGCTCAATGTTAGCAAAAGGGAAGCGAACGGATTGTTTGATGATCCAGTCAATCCTTATCTGCCAGCGCAGAACGCCCTGAACAAGGTGCAGGGAAAAGGCTCTGTCTCTCTGGTCAAGACGAGGATTGTTGTCAAAAGCGCCCTCCAGGGTTCGTTCCTGAAAACCGAGGATGTTTTCACGATTGTTGAGGGCGGTCAGTGCGATATTTCTCGGCATCTCAGCGGCCCAGGAAGGTTCTTACGGCGCTTGTCACCAGATCTATGTCCACATCCGTATCAAAACATGGACCAAACGGCCTTTTGTTGAAAATGCCAAAAACAGGGATGGGGTAGCTGTCCTGTATCCCGCTGGTGAGATCCCGTTCGCAGGCAACGCCTATGATGATCTCAGGCCGTTTTTCCACCACGATCCTTCGAGCCAGAGTACCCCCGGTGGCCACCGAAATGGGGGTCTGATATTCTTCGGCGAGGGCAGCCAGTTCTTTTATTCGGCATTTTCCACACGCCTTGCAGTTTTTGACATCCCCTGTAATTCTCACGTTGCAGTCATGGAACTGAAGACAGTGGGGGAGAAGAATGAGGAGCTTTTCAGGTTTGACCATCTTGGCTTCAGCAAGAACCAGTTGGTTGTTGATGGCCACAAAAGACCGACGGATTTCACTCTTTTTGATTCCGAAACACTTCCCTACTCCCACAAGCAGCGGGAAAAGGAAGCGGATCACAATGCCCCTGATTTTTCTATTGAAAAAAAGGTTCTTTCCCCGGATGATGGTGAAGAGAAGTGTCAATACTGCGCCTAAACAGAGCAGGACGATCCCCCCGAAAATGATCCCGGCGATAAGGGGCAGATAGGGATGAATGTTGGTAAAACCCACATAAGGGACCCACCAGAGCAGCAGGGAGCCTCCGACCAGCACCAGGCAGGTAATTAAGAGGAGAAAGATGAATGTGCGCTTTTTGGGCCTTTCAATCACGCCCCTCTGCAACCGGTCTTCATGAGACGACAGAGGAAAGATACCCTCGCCTGATTCCTTTTCAGGTTGCTTTTTATGATCCTGGTCGCTCATACTCTTTCACCCAGCACCGTTCCTTTTTCCATGGGAAAGCCTCTCAGAAAAGCATCGGCGGGAAGTCTCTTTTTCCCCGTCGCCTGCAGTTCTCTGATTTCCAGGATCCCTTCTCCTGTTTGAATGAGCACCCCTTTGAGCGAACAATCGAGGACCGTGCCCGGCGCCTGTTTCTTTGGTTTAAAATCCGCCAATCGCGGCGAAAACAGTTTTACCGTTTTCTCTCCAACGGAAGTAACTGCCCCGGGAAACGGATCAAGCCCTCGAATAAGGCCGGACAGGGATTCCGCCGGCTTCATCCAGTCGATAACGGAAATGCGTTTGTCGATTTTCGGGGCATAGGTTGCCTCCAAGTCGTCCTGCGGCCGCGGGATCAGGAGACCCTCCGCCAGTTTTTCAAGGCTTTCCAGGAGCAGCTCGCCTGACAGTACGGAGAGCCTGTCGTGGAGGTTCCCGGCCGTTTCCCTCGTACTTAGAGCGGTTTTCTTCTGCAGGAGTATGGGGCCTGTGTCTAACCCTTCTTCCATGACCATGGCCGTAAGTCCGGTCTCTTTTTCCCCGTTGATGATTGCCCACTGGATGGGTGCGGCGCCCCTGTATCTGGGCAGGAGAGATGCGTGGATATTCAGGCCTCCCCATTGGGGGATTTCCAGGACTTCACGTTTGAGCACCTGCCCGAAGGCAACCACCACGAGAAGATCAGGCTGGAGTTCCCGGATCGCACTGCAGAATTCGGGCTCAGACGCATTTTCCGGTTGAAACAGGTCCAGGTGCATCTCCAGGGCTGCCTGCTTGACCGGGGGAGGGGAGGGCGTTTTGGTCCGCCCTTTTGGCCGATCCGGCTGGGTTACCACTGCAAGTACTGTATGTCCCGCACCCACCAGGGCATGGAGCGATGCCACGGCATACTCCGGAGTGCCCATGAAGATGATTTTTGGATGAGCGGGAAATGTTCCCTGACGGGGAGTGGACAGAAGCGACATGCAGCAAAGTTCCTTATTCTTCTTTGTTCTTTTTCTTGAGTTTTTTCTTATACAGTGCCCTTTTCAGGCTGCTGATACGGTCGATAAAAAGGGTGCCGTCCAAATGATCGATTTCATGCTGCAGGCATACTGCAAGAAGTTCTTCCGCATCCATCTTCACGGGTTTGCCGTGACGATCCGTCCCCTGAACGGTTACGCGGGCATTTCGGGTGACCTCTGCTGTGTAATCAACCACGCTCAAACAGGCTTCTTCCCACTTGATTTCATCTTCCCGGTGGGTGATTTCAGGATTAATCAGAACCATCGGGTTTCGCCCATCCTCTCGGGGACTGCCATCAAATACGATAACCCGCTTGAGCAACCCCACCTGATTTGCGGCAAGGCCTATGCCCGGGGCGATGTACATGGTTTCAATCATCCTGTCGATAATCTTCTGCAGATCTCCGTCTATCTCATTCACGGTACTGGCGCTGATTTTCAGAACCGGATCCGGATATGTCAGTATTTTCATCTCATTTTCGTCCATGAGCAAAACCCCCTACCATATATTCCGGCTTCCATTGTAAGCCTTTTTGTTCAATAAATCAAGGCAAGGGTTTATCGAAGAGCACCTTCGTGAAGGCATTTCGTGGGAGGGAAGGATGGGGTGCATCCTCTTCAAAAACCTTGGCGGAATGGTTTAGCTGGGCCTGAAATACACATCCGGAAAATTTGAATAAGATACGATGGGGTCTTGATTGACAGCCTGCAGTGGCTTTCTAATCCGCAAGATAGTATTCCAGTGTTGAAACGACCCGAACTTTTTTGATATAGGGTGTGTTGCTGTCTCTGTCGTTGATGGAAAACTGCCCCTGAGCGGCCTTTTTAATCTTACCGATTCTGCTGTTGGAGTCTTTGGCAAATTTCTCGGCAACTTCGCGCGCATTGTTTGTGGCTTCTTCAATCATGGCCGGCTTGATGTCGTTTAATCCGGTGAAAAGATATTCCGTCCGCGACTCGTAATTCTGCCCGGAAATGGCGATCCCCTGTTTGCCTAAATCGAGAAGTTTGTCCATGGTTTTTCTAACCAGGGCCACGTTATCCGTATACACACTGACGGTTGAATTGCCGGAATACCGGTACTGTATATCCCGCGAGTTGGTATATCCCTGTGCCTGTTTGTCGATGATGGCTGGGGCTGAAATGGAAATGCCTTCCTTTTTGAACCCGCTTTTCTCCAGGAAGGCAACGATAACGGCATTTTTTTCCTGAATGCTGGTAAACAGATTATTCAGGTCGTTGTCAACCACGTCAAAGCGGATGGGCCAGATGGCAATATTCGCCTGGACTTCTCTCTCCGAAAGGCCCTTTACGGTGGCAGTCCTCTCTAATGCTTTGATTTGCAGGACACCGTCCGCAATCAAATATCCTAACAACGCCAGTCCTGTGCAGATAAAAACGCCTAAAATAAACGCTTCGAGCGTACGACTTTTTGTCATGACCTTTTTCTCCTGTTGAACATTCATGGGACCTCCTGTGCAGTTTCAATGGAATCGTGGCATTTTTACGCCGGTTAAGCCGGGGCCCTTAGATCTTCTCTTTGGGTTTCATCCTTGCCAGGATGACCCGCACTTCCTCTTCCCCGGAGCGAAAGACCTTTTTCTGCGCCACGATATCGAACTGACCGCTCATCTGCCTGAAAAACCCGATACTCGTCTCCCTGGCCCTCTCAGCCAGGATAATTTCTCCCGACGGTTTCAGACAGTTTTTGAAAAGCCTGCCCAGAGGATCATAATCCTCCTTCTTAAAAACCACCTCTGACCCCACAATCGTATCAAAGGGTTCGACTATTTCCGGATCATTCCAGTCGAGCCTGCGGATGTCGGGGAAGGGCCCTTCCGGGGTCTGGTTTTCGCAGGCATTGGCCCGAACGAAAGCAAGCGCATCGTCATTATACTCCGTGAGGGTTACCCTGTGACCAAAGGAAGCCGCAACGATGCCGGCAACGCCGACGCCACAGCCGATTTCAAGGAGATTCTTGTTTTTGTCAACGGGCATGGCCGCAAGGCAATCCGCCAGAACAATGGATGCATCCCATATCTTCGCCCAAAGGGGGAATTCGTGAAAGATATTATCCATATGTACCAATCCGTCAAGGGATTTTGGAACGAAAAACCGGTACTTCCGGCCCCTTAACGTCAGATTTGAAGCTTCCGTCTTGTACTTCCTGTGAAAAGATTCCAGTGAAAACATGTGGTGAGTCCGTTTCTCAAAAGGATGAAAATCTTTGCCAAACCCGTGGGGTTATTTTTGACACACTCCAAAGCCCATGTCCATCTTAAAATCAGGAAACTTCGGCAATGTGCGAGGCTGTTGGCCAAGCCTTTAAAAAGGAAAACCGGGTGTGAACAAAAAAAGCACTTACAACGAATAGCTGTAAGTGCTTAATTTTACTGGTGCCGAGACCAGGAATTGAACCAGGGACACGGGGATTTTCAGTCCCCTGCTCTACCGACTGAGCTATCTCGGCTTGAAATTTATCCGTGCAGTATACCCACAAACTGCCGCTCCGTCAAGAGCAATTTTCATGATTTTCGGTATTCGTAAAGATTTCTTTTCAGGAACCCTCCTTGTCCACTTCCATTTCAAGAAGATCAAGGTCAATGAAGTCATTCTTGAGATCCGTTTTCTTTTTGCCCCCTTTGTTGCTGTCTGTTGCCCTTTTCACCTCCTGATTAGAGAACAACTCCGGCATTTCAATAGCTCCCTGGGGGGCGTTTTCCTCATCGGAAAGATCCACTTTGATATAGTCCTCCAGGTTTTGAGACTGACCCCGGGAGTTTTTTTCATCAAAATCCAAAATCTCAGACACGGATAAGACATGCTCATCGGCAGGCTCCCGTTCCGGAAAATCTTTCGAGGGCACAGGTTCCTGATCGAACGACAGATCGTCAAGGGATATGAGCAGTTCATCCTCTTCCGGCTGGTTTTCTACCTGATTTATGTCGGAAAGATCAAGTTCGAGGTAACCCTCCGAATTTTTGCTTGCTCCGGGCGTTTCAATCTTGTCAAAAATGCCGGAAGAGGGTTCTTCCTCATCGATGGGTGCAAAGGGCGAAGCGTCTTCTGTGATTTGTGTGTCGAATAGAACCGATTCTGTGGAGGAGGCTTTCTCTTTCTGTGATGAGATTTCCGGCATGAAGAGATCTTCGCTCATGGGGGACTCTGGAGTTTCAGATCCATGCTCCATGGCAGGTTCATATTCAAAAGAAAGCTCGTCCAATGCAACCATCAGCTCATTTTCCCCATCATTCAGGGAGCTTTCTCTAAGGTTCTCAGAGGAATCCAGCCTGTTCTTATCCAACATGAAAATCTCTTCATTCTGATTTTCCAGAAAAGAAGAAACACCGGATGGTTCATCTCCCATTGAATGTTCAAAACCCCCTGTTTCCCCTGTAAATGATGTGAGAAGGTAAGGAGGGTTTGGTTTGTAGGGGGGAAGATGCAGCTTCTCTGTTTCTGCAGAGAGGTCCTTGCCGCATTTGGGGCATGTCTGGTTGAAGTCAAAGCTGGTATAACTGCATTTTATGCATTTCATGGGAGTTCCTCACTGGCATTCCTTCAGCGCATCTCTTGCCAATTGGTCGCAACGTTCATTTTCAGGGTGTCCGGCATGTCCTTTCACCCATTCCCATTGAATCTTGTGGGGTTTGCTCAGATTCAGCAGGATTTCCCACAAATCCCTGTTAAGGACCGGTTTTTTCTGGGAATTCAGCCAATTATTTCTGATCCATGAAGGCATCCACTGGGTCATGCCGTCCTTTACATATCTGGAATCGGTAAAGACCTTGATTCCGCATGGCCTTTTAAGCTGTTTGAGCGCTTCAATGACCGCGGTCATTTCCATGCGGTTGTTGGTGGTATTTCGAATGCACCCTGAAATCTCCTTCCGGTTGTCGCCATATTTCAATATGGAACCGTATCCTCCAGGGCCGGGATTTCCACTGCAGGCTCCATCCGTGAAGATTTCTACGATACCTTGCCGGGCCCTATTTTCCAAGGTCTGCAGCCGTTGTAAAGTGCGCCCTGATTACAAATTTAATTTCCGGCTGTTCCTCATAGTTGGTTTTAAGGGTCAGAAATCCCCGGTATGTTTTCTCGCTTCCGGGTATGGGTTGGAACGTGATTTTGTATTTTCGCCCCTTTTCGACCTCTTTCAAGTCGTATTTCATTTTGCCGGCAAGCGTGAATTCTGTTTCACTGAGTACAAGAGGTTTACTCTGCGTGGTCCATATTTCTGCTTCTTTGCTTAGGTTCTCACTTTCCGTCCCACGAAAGAAGATGTATCGGGAGCTTGGTGATACAAAAACAGGGACTGTTACATCTCCAGACATCTTTAATTTTAACGGTTTCGTGATGGTGTCATTGGTGATGACTCTTGCATATTTCGCAATGGCGCCCTCATATCCTTTGGTATCAACTTTCAGCGTAATTTTTCCTTCCCCTCCCGGGGGAATATCCCTGTCAAACTGGGCAACCGCGCAGCCTCAGCCGGGTCTTACATTTAGAATCTTGAGAGGCAGGTCCCCTCGGTTTTCGATTTTAAAGGTATGTTCAACGATTGCTCCCTGTTTCACCTCCTTGAAATCGAATTCAGGGTCAGTTATTACTGCTTTTGGCCCCTGTTTATCCTCACTCATTGCGGGGGGTACAGTAAAGAGAACCAGACAGGAAAACAATAAAATATGGCATAAGGCTTTGAACATAAACAAGACCTCCTAAGCAATAGCAGTCTTTTTTTCATGGTTAAGTTTATAGGTAAGGACATCCAGCATGACAGTGAAATCGATGTTTTCAACAAGGCAGCATTCCGGAACACTGATCCTTATGGGAGAGAAGTTGAGGATGGCGTTTACGCGGGCCTCCAGGAACAGATCCGCAATTTTTTGTGCGGCGGAAGGAGGTGCGGCGATTACGCCTATCTCAATATTGAGCTCTTCAATAGCCTGACTCAGGTCTTCTATGTCTCTGATCATAAGGCCCGATGGAAGTTCTTCCCCTATTTTCCGGGGGTCGTTGTCAAAGGCGGCCACGCAATTGAATCCCCGGTCAGTTAAGTTTTGACGCTGTATGAGGGCGGAACCGAGATTCCCGATGCCCGCAACGCCTAAATTCCAATCACGATTTACAGCGAGAATCTTTTTGATCTGTGCCTGCAGATCAATGACGTCGTAGCCCACTCCACGAACGCCGAATTCTCCAAAATATCCAAGATCTTTCCTGATCTGGGCTGGGTTGAGCTGGCACAACCATGCCAGTTTTTCAGACGATACCATACGGTAGCCGTCAAACTCAAGCAGCTCAAGTTGTCTGTAATAAATGGAAAGTCTCGTAACCGCAGCCTTTGGTATTTTTCTGATTTTGGGCATTATCCCTCATCCTTGGTTCCGAATTCCATTTCATTATATGACAAATGGTAGAGTTCTGCAACAACCATTCTGTTTCCGGTTCAATTTTCTGCATAGCCATGCGGGGCTCCTTATCTGAAGGAACCCGGAATGGGTTGATGTTTTCTTTAAGCAGACCTGTTGATCCCATTATGGATGGAAACGAAGGAAGGCATTAGGGGAAAATTCTGATGACAAGGTGTCGTCTGCTGGTATACAAATATTAAGATTATTTGACATTGAATTCTGATTTTACTATGCTTCCGAGGAAAGAGAGCGTTGAAGGAACATAGGGGAGAATGAAAGAAACCAAACCGTTTGCATGCAGGGTCGGAATATACGGAAAGATGCCGGGAGAAACAGGAGGGCTGCCTTGAGGAAGGAACTTCTACTATCAAGAGAAATGATTGGTGCGCGCGTAAGAGAATTGGCCGGAGAAATTTCCGAAGACTACCGGGGAAAAGAGCCGCTCCTTGTGAGCGTACTGAAAGGATCTGTATTTTTCTTTGCTGATCTGGTAAGAGAAATTACTTTACCCTCAAAAATTGATTTTGTCAGGGCTGCCAGTTACGGGAAAGAAATGAATTCATGCGGTTCCGTTCGGTTAACCAAGGATTTGGAACTCCCCGTTGAAGGAAAATCAATTCTGTTGGTGGAAGACATTGTAGATACGGGCCTGACATTATCGTATATTACAGGATTGCTGGCGGACAGAGGGGCCGAAAGCATCAAGATATGTGCGCTTGTGGATAAGCTGGAACGTAGGGAAAGGCATGTTCCGATTGATTATTGCGGGTTTAAAGTTGAAGAAGGTTTTCTGGTGGGATATGGACTGGATTTTGATGAAAAATATCGATCTCTTCCGGAAATTTTTGTTCTCAAGGAATGAGGCAGATGCCATTGCCATTCACCTATTTAATTTTTCTGTCCAGTTCGATGTTCGAATGCTACGTTAATGACGCAGGAGGGAGTCATGCTCATTCAGTGTGAAAACTGTAAGACCGAGTTCAATCTTGATGAATCCCTGATAAAGGAAGGCGGGTCAAAGGTTCGATGTTCAGTCTGTAAAGAGATATTCGTGGCTTATCCCCTGGTGCAGGCCCCTGCAGAGGTTGAATTTCCTTTCCCGGAAGCAGCGATCGGATACCATGGGACGAATTTAACGGATAACACTGTCCATGCAGAGCCGGAAGAAACACCAGACCGAGATGATTTTCTGGATGAACTTGACGGACTGGAGGACATCCTGAATGAATCGGATTCAGGGGTGGATGGAGAAAAAGCTGTTTTTGATGAAGCGGAAAGGGACATTCTGACAAGCACGACCAACGGGGAACGGCAACTGGCAAACCGGCCCCTGTCTGATTTTCCGTCCATTGAACATTTAGGGGAGCATTTCGAGCAGGAGAGTGAGGAACCCCCAAAGAAAGCACCTTCAGACCATGGGAAAACCGAATTCCCTGTGGCAGGGAAAGAAAGGAAAAAGAAATCCTCAAAGGTCCTGCTTTTCTCTCTCATTGTTTTGTTCCTCATCATTGGCGCGGCGGCCGCTCTTATCTATTTGAGACCTGAATTGATCCCGAAATCCCTGCCTTTTTTTGGGCCTGAAAAAAAGCAGGAACAGGCTGATCCGGGGGTTCGCCTCCTGATGTTCAGTTCGGTGAGTGGGGGGTTCGCAGAAGCGGAAAATGGAGGGCGTTTTTTTGTCATCAGGGGCGTTGTCACCAATAAATACCCGGAACCAAGAAGTTTTATCCTGATTAAGGGAAGTATACTGGATGATCAGGGGAAAGTGGTTCAGGCGCGCACTTCCTACGCGGGAAACAGTTTTACGGAAGAAGAGCTTAAGACGCTGCCTTTCAGCGAGATCAACAAGGCCATGGAAAACCGTGACGGAATGGCCAGAAAGAATTTCAATGTGCCTTCAGTCGCGGCAATCCCTTTCATGATTGTCTTTGAAAACCTGGAGGGCAGTCTGAGCGAGTTTACTGTGGAGGCTGTCAGTTCTTCGCCTGGAACCTAACCTTGGCAAAGCACAGACCAAATTGAATATTGAAGACTGAATGTTGACGATTTGCGGTATCGTTTCGCCCCCCGTTTCCACTGAAGTCGTCAGTTTTCTTTACCATGAAAA